>DALZBD010000317.1:0-5361 GCA_031977515.1 Bacteroides sp.
GTTTGTGCTTTCTTTTGAATATGATTACTTGTAGAGACGCAATACCTTGCGTCTCCCATGTCCTGTGTTTTACATATTCCATCTCTTCCATATCCTGCATCTGCCATTTCCTCTACTATCTCGCAGATTTTGTATCTTCACATTTCACCTCATCTCCTGCTGTTAAAAAGATCAGTAGTCATCCACACTCATAAAGAATCCGGCAACACATACACAGACTTTTTTCCTATACCGGAAAATATTATTTCTTCTTGTTTTCACTCAGGCGATAGAGCACCACATCTCTGCCGGGAATGGTCACTTTGCGTACTTTCTTCGTATTGCCATCGTCTTTCTGTGTCCAGAGGTTACGTACATTATATATTTTCGAATCAAATGCCGTCGAACGATCAGACAGATCATCGTGCAGATTGAAATTCTGCCAGTCGATAGTATATTCCCTCGGTTCGATATTGCGATTGAGGATGCAGAAAGCCCAGTCTCCATCCACGAGAGGCTTGAACCAGTACTCCAATCCGTCTTCCGCAGCGTATTTCAGTCCCTGTACTCCAAGCGCATCCTGGTCTACAGCGATTACCTCCTGGTTGAGAATGATCTGTCGGGTCTCCTCGGTCATGTTGCGCAGGTCATTTCCCAGGATCAGCGGAGCAGCCAGCATACACCACATGGTAAAGTGCACCCGGTCTTCATTGGCAGGCATACCGTTGCCTACTTCCAGCATATCCGGATCGTTCCAGTGTCCGGGACCAGCATACTGACGCAGCTCTTCCTGCATATCGAGGATCTGCATCACTCCAAAATCGACCCATCCGGGATGCTGATCGACACAGTCAAAGCAGTTGTAGATATCCCCAGTCGTACGCCACATGTGTCCGGTTTCCTTCGCCCATTCCCAGGGTTTGCTATGTCCCCATTCACACATACTGAACAGGATGGGCCGGCCTGCCGCGTACAGAGCATCACGCATCAGGTTGTAGGCACCGATCGGATTGATATCTTCGGACTCGCACCAGTCGTATTTCAAGTAATCGATGCCCCATTTCGCATACTGGAGAGCATCCTGGTATTCGTGTCCGAAACTACCCGGGCGACCTCCACAAGTCTTACGTCCCGCATCGGAATAGATACCAATCTTCAGCCCTTTGGAATGTACATAATCTGCCAGTGCCTTCATACCGGAGGGGAAACGTACCGGATCGGGATGGATGAAACCAAGGCTGTCACGCTCTCCGTGCCAGCAATCGTCCAGATTGAGATAAATGTATCCGGCATCTTTCAATCCGGTTTCCACCAGCATATCAGCGGTTTCGCGGATCAGTTGTTCGTCAATATTACAGGCAAATTTGTTCCAGCTGTTCCAACCCATCGGAGGGGTCTCGGCCAGACCTTCGAATTTCTGGGCATTTGCAGAAAAGCAACTATAGAAAAGGCCTGCGACTAAAGTGAGTAGAATTTTTCTCATGGTATTATTTTTTATGGTTATGTTATAATGTATGCTATTTAACGTTCCAGCCTCATAACGGTGATATGTGACCAGCCCCTACGGGGTTGGTATGTAAATGCCCTGATATGCAAATACTATGCAGTTGACAGGAACATAAAAATGTAATGGGGCTATTCTATTTCTTCAACTCGTCCCGGACGATCCGCCCCCACTCCCGCAGGTCACTATCTGTCCATCCACCTTCCGAAGCACCTTGTGTGAGCACCATCGAACAGGTCTCTTCTTTATCAGAAACAGACCATGCCGCCCAACTGATCTGATGAGCGTCCATCCAGTCGAGCCACCGTTGCCATTCTTGTTTGTCGATCGGGCCGTCGCCTGTGGCTTTCATACCCGCACATTCGGATACAAAGAGCGGAAGACCTTTGGAAAGGGCATAATTGCCCCGGTCGCGCAGTTCCTGCCCATGTGTGGCGGCATAGAAATGCAGCGTATACATCAGGTTGTCATATCCCGTGATCGGATTGTCGGCAGCAATGTGTACATCCTGATCCCAATGGGGAGATCCTACGAGAATGATGGCATCCGGCTCAATCTCCCGTATCACAGCGATCACCGCTTCGGAGTAGGCTTTGATCTCCTCCCAGGAATCGTATACCGGCTCATTAAATATCTCGTAGATTACATGAGGGACTCCCTTGTATTTCCGGGCCATCTGAGCAAAGAAGGTCTTCGCCTCTTCGATATGGATATCGTGGCTATGCCAGTCAATGATCACATAGACACCGTTGTCTATCGCGGCATCTACCACCTGAGTGACACAGGAAAGAGCCAGTTCGGGATTTTCCAGGTAAGAGTTTTTGAGCATGATGCCCATGGCAGCACGCAGTACGTTAGCGTTCCAGTCGTGAACCAGAAACTCCGCCGAGGAGGCATTGTAAAAGCGTGGCCACAGATTGTGCCAGCCGTAGCTTACTCCTTTCAATACTACCGGATTGCCCTGCTCATCTACCAGCAAGACACCGTCTACAGACAGTTTGCCATGTTTCTCTACAGGAGTCTGAACAGCAGTGTCCGTAGTTCTGGCACTGGATGAAGTACAGGAAACAGTGCAGCACAGATACAACAGGCAGCACAACCAAAAGCAAGTGATCTTTTTCATCGGTGTATGGATATTATCAAACAAAGATTAATGATACAAGCAGGGTCATCAGACAAATGGAAAGCGGAGCACACACCGGGTCCGATCTCCGGAAACAGCAGGGTTACTGTCTCCCCCCTGAACAACACCCCTATTCTGTATTATTTCATTTTTTCATTGGCAGCTTTGATGATCTCTACCGTGGTATCGGTATCAAATACCGAATTAAGTCCCTGCTCTTCCTGAGCAGGATCTCCGGTGTAGTCATCTCCTTTCTGCCAGAATACATGATCGTCGGCAGGCTGTGCAAATCCACCCCATGCCCAGAAATTGGCACCGGCAAACAGGCCGTCGTAGACATCTTTTTCAGAGATCAGACTGAATATATACTCATAATAGGCATCGCGGATTTTCGTAGAACTCTCACGAGAGAATTGGAAACCATCCCGTGGAAAACCAAACTCTTCCATCACGGCAGGCTTGCGGTACTTGCGTGCAATGACGATATGCTCGTCAATGTAGGCACGGCTATTTTGCTTGGCACGCTCCAGACTTTCGGCCAGACTATCCTGTGGTGCCCACCCCCAGTTGTAGGGCCACATATGGAAATTGAGATAATCGATATTCGGATCTGCATGGATCTTCTCAAACAGATCCATATCCTGTTCACAACCGTGCTTGCCTTCACTGCCCGAAGAGATCAGTTGATGGGGAGCCAGTGATCTGATCTGTGCAGCCACATCTGCCATCCACGCGGCAAAAGCGGGCTTATTGGCATCGGAGAAAGCGCGCGGTTCGTTACCGATCTGCCACGACATGATCGTCGGGTCGTCTGTGTATTTTATATTTGTATACCTATTGACACGTGTCACCATATCTGTGACATACCTGGAGAAAATAGCCTTGGCACTGTCCGACTGCACAAACTGCTGCACATATTCCATATACTCGGGCCAACCGTCTTCGGCAGGTACAGGTGCTTTTCCATATCCTGCCCATTCGAGGTACTGGCTGTAGCCTCCGCTCCACTCCCAGGAGTTGTTGAGATACAGGATAGCCACCATATCGCGTTTGCCCATCTCCATCAGCAGATAATCCAGTCCGGCTAAAATCGTATCATTATATACACCTGGTGCCTCTTGCAACGTAGGTTCTACCTTGGCAGTAATCCCACGACTGCCGTCTGAGCCGACCAATACACGGAGGTTATCAATACCGATGCTCTTCATAAAGTCGAGCTCCCGGTGCAGACGTTCGCGGTCTCCGCCTTCTCCTTCCGAGCCAAGAATGGCACCGTACCAGAAATTGGTTCCTACATAATAATAAGGTTGGCCGTTACGGATAAATTTTCCGTCCTCTACCCGGATAAACTTTGTAGATTCGCTCTGGCTGGAAGTACATGCCCAGCATAGCAACACCACCAGCAGGGTGGTAAGAAGGGTTGGTTTTGTCATACGATCAGATTTTTAGTATCCGATACAAAAGTAACGCATACTTTCTCACATATCCAGTACTTTTTTATCCAATATGTGTACTATTTGAGTCTAAAGGTCGGAAAAGAGAAAAGTTGTTATCAAATGGTACGGTTCGCTCCCTGCATTTTCCACGGAAATCCCATAGACTGTTTTGATCTTAGCCGATCAGTCGCATAACGGCTGATTAGCAAAAATCAAAACAGTTTCTTATCTTTGACGGGTTAACTCACCATGATGTTTCACCGCTGCGACCGGAACATCATTCTAATTCAATAACGATATGATACCACCTCTTTACGCTGCCGACAAAGAGCGTTACAACGCCGGAATGAAATACCGCCGTTGCGGACGAAGCGGCATTTTACTACCTGAGATCTCCCTGGGATTGTGGCACAATTTCGGTGGGGTAGACACGTTTGAAAACAGCATCCGCATGGTACATTACGCCTTCGACCGGGGAATCACTCATTTCGATCTGGCGAATAATTACGGTCCGCCGTTTGGATCGGCCGAGGAGACTTTCGGACAGATCATGAAACGCTCGCTCCGTCCCTACCGCGACGAACTCTTTATCTCTACCAAAGCCGGACACGACATGTGGCCGGGGCCATACGGTGAGTGGGGGTCGCGTAAATACTTGATGAGCAGCCTGGATCAGAGCCTCCGCCGTATGAACCTCGACTATGTGGATATCTTCTACAGCCACCGTTTCGATCCGGAGACACCACTGGAAGAGACACTACAGGCATTGACAGATATCGTGCGTCAGGGAAAAGCCTTGTATGTGGGTATCTCGAAATATCCGCGGGAAGCGGCTGCTTTCTCTTACCAATATCTCAAAGAGAGAGATGTGCCCTGCCTGCTCTACCAGGGAAGATACAATATCTTCAACCGCGAACCCGAACAGGAAGGAATACTGGCACAGGCCCGCGACGCAGGAAGCGGCTTTATTGCTTTTTCGCCTCTTGCACAGGGATTGCTGACCAATCGTTACCTGGGCGGTATCCCTGCCGATTCCCGTATCGGAAGAGGGGGTTTCCTCAAAAAGGAACAACTCACAGAGGAGGTAGTAAGAAAGATCACAGCGTTGAATGAAGTAGCCATCCGTCGCGGACAGACACTGGCCGAGATGGCTCTCGCCTGGGTACTGAAAGACGAACTGGTCACCTCCGTGATTATAGGGGCCAGCTCCACAGAGCAGCTGGCAGATAATCTGAAAGGCATAGAAAACACCTCCTTCTCTGCCGAAGAATTGGCCGAAATAGACCGAATCACCGGTTGATAAACCAAAATACTTTCCC
>DALZBD010000318.1:0-5356 GCA_031977515.1 Bacteroides sp.
ATGGACACTCGGGAGAACAGAATATCTATTAAAAATAAATTACATTGATTAAATATATATATTCTTAATGTTTTTTATCCTGTTCCGGGCACCTGTTTTAATTTTGTCGTTCCTTTATTTTTCAGACGCAAATATGCGTCTCTACACCGATTGTGATTTCTTTGGAAGATAATTCACTTGTAGAGACGCAATACCTTGCGTCTCATTGACAAAAAGAGTCCTGAAGAAAGAACGAATCTAAGATCGACGAAGTCAACACAACGGCCGGCGAAGTCAATCGAAAAACCACGTAGTCCACGCAACGTTCAACACAAACTAAAATCCAAACAGGCTTTTACCTTTTCAGAAACCACTTGCGGGTTTTTACACCAAAACCGGATTGATGGGAAATAATCGCCTGATACCCCAGTCTCTTCACTTCGTTTCGCTTCACTGAAGGTTATTCGCTTCGCTGATCCATGGTTGACTGCGTCGACGTTGGTTCATATTCATTTGAATTGCCCTTGTACGGTATCAGAATTCCCAGACCGCCCCTGCCTGCACATTCCGTGTCGGAGCCGCATTGTAGTAGCGGTTGCCGGCCGCGTTGAGGTCGTTGCCCAGACTGTACTTCTCTCCAAGCAGATTGTCTGCCGTCACATAGATCCGCCGGGGCAGATAACTGCCTTTTTTCAGATACATCCCTACCTGCGCCGAGAGCAGATGATACTTGTCTGCCCACACCGAATTGGCATCGTTGAGCGGAATGCGTCCGGTGTAATTGTGCTGCACAAAGACATACAGCTGAGCCGGCAATTGCATATTCAGGCTATTTACCCAGACTGTACGCGGCACTCCTGCCACGCGGTTGCCCGAATGATCTGTATCTGCTGTGATATAGGTATCGTAGCGAAATTGCGACCAGGTATAGCTGCTGTTCCACCGCAAACTCTTAACGACCCTGTTCCGGGCATCGTAAGGCACCAGGAACCAGCTTGTCGAACACTCTGCTCCCAACTGACGGATACGGCTTGCATTCACAAAATAGGTATTTGAGGTATCATCTACCTGGGAGATGATACCGTCATTCATCCGGTAATGAAAGACAGAGGCATCTGCGGAAAATCGCCCATCGGCCAGTCGCAGCCGGACCCCTCCTTCCGTATTCCAGCCTTTTTCCGCCTGCAGATCCCGGTAGATCTTATTGTCGGAAGGGCGCACCTCGGCGGTAGTGGGAGTAGAATACCCCCTGCTCACCGTGAACCGCAGTCCCACAGAGGGACAGGCCTGATAGTGAAGCGCCAGATGCGGCATCCACACCGGATCAAAGTTATTCCTGAAATGCGTGGTGTCCCGGAAATGATACCCGTTGAAATTGAGGGAAACAGCCGCCTCAAGAGTCAGCCGGTCATTCCAGTGAACTTTTCCCCGCACAAAAGCAAATGTCTGGGTATTCACAATATCGTTGTAGGCCTGTATGTCTCCCTTTTCTCCGGCGTGATTGTCATAGTTGTATGCATCCGTCACCAGACGCTGGCTTTCTACCCCTGTATGTAGTGAAGGCAGCCAGTCGCCGTACTCCTTCTGCAGCGTAAAAAACGTGCGCAGCCCCAGGGAAGTCTCGTTGCGGATCTCATAATTGGTGATGAACGGATAGATAAAATCCACGTGGTTGGTCCACAAAGAAAGGGTGTGCCCCAACCAGGGAAGTGGCTGTGAGCGGTGATGCACCCCGGCAAAATACATGCGTTGCGTGATCCCTGTCTGTTGCTCTACCGAGCCAGGCAACGTAGCCGTGGCAGGGCGAGCCTGCCGGGGATCTTCGTCGTACTGCTCCCGGGTCAGACCTCCCGGGGTACGGTAGGCCAGATCGGAATAAAAAGCAAACCCCTCCAGCGAATAGTTGCGGTGGTATTGCCACCGGTCGGATAGTTCGACAAACAAGCGATGGTTGCGTGTATTCCGCCGGTAGCCATCGGTACGCTGGTAAGACTGGCGCACTGTCCACTGATGTGCGCCTGTGGTACGTGTGAGTTGAAACGACTCTCCCGCCAGGCCGAAAGATCCACTGTACAGGTCCAGACGGGTGAGCGATGCGGCGGCAGGCCGCGATTGCAGAAACACGACCCCACCCGAATTGGCACCATACAGACTACCGTCCGGCCCTTTGATGATCTCCACACCCGACAGGTCGTTGACATTGAGTGCATTGAGGTAAGTATTTCCCCCTGCGTCTGTCAGTGAAAACCCGTTGTAATAGATCTTAGTATTCCGCACTCCATAGGGCGAACGTACCAGACTGCCCCGGATAGAAAGACGATAACTACCCGGCGAACGCTCTTCCATCCTCACTCCCGTAGCCGTATTCATGGCCGATACCATAGAGGTCGTCAACTGTATCTCCATCTCTTTGTGATGCAAGACAGACACCGAAGCAGGAGTCTGGTTACGGAACGGCGCAGGTGTATACCCACTCACTTCTACCTCTTGCAGATAGACCAATGTGTCGCTGTCCCATACTTCCCTGCCTTCCGGCGCAGCAGCCGAAAGTGAAGGGACGATACAAACCCACAGACAGAAAACAGATACAACAGGTGTATATACCTTGTATCGGCTCACTGAAAAAAACACTCTTTTGCACAAAAAGAAATTTAAAAATAGCACGGCATCAGAATTTATAGTTTATACTTGTCATCAAATTACGGGGTCGTCCCGGCCATTTCGAGATCTGATCATATCCGGCCAGCCAATAGGTACGATTGGTCAGATTTTCCAGATAGAGCGAAACATCCAGGTTGCGAAACGAATATCCCAATCCGGCATTCAACAGGCAATAACCGGGCAGCGTAAAACCCTCTTCCAAAGTATGCCGCCGGCTCACCAGCGCATGCCCGACGGCTACAGACAGTCCCTTGACCACACTCCTGGGAATCGTATATCGTATCCAGCTGTTGCTGCCGTGACGAGGGGCATTCTCTTTGGTCGTACCGATTTCGGAGGCAACCTCGCTCCGGGTAACGGCAGCCCGGTTGAAAGCATAGTTCACACTCACTTCAAGGTGGCGTACGGGCTCTCCCCTGACCTCCAGTTCCACGCCACGTGCACGGTCTTCTCCCCGTTGGATATACAGGTCGGGTTCCGCAGGGTTGTTGGCATAGACTGCCGTGTTCCTGACCGTAAGCTGATAGAGAGCCAGGGAAGCCGAAAAACGGTCGTTGCACAAAGAAGTTTTCACGCCTGCCTCCCAAAGTTGGCTCACGATCGGTTTGAGTGTAGATTCGAACCGCTGACGCTCACCCGTCGCTTCAAAAGGATCAAATCCTTTGTGGTAGGTAACGTAGAGATTGAGTTGCGGTACCGGCTGATAGCTGAGGGCCACCTGAGGCAGCCAGATCTGCTGGGTAAACTCCTCTTCGTCTTCCCCCTCTCCTCCCTCTTCCTCTTCGCCTGTATAGGATTCATGCCGCAACCCCACTACCAACTTCCACTTTCCCAGGCTGATCTCATCCTGCAGATAGATCCCGTACGTACTGTATTCTTCCGTATCGGGTTCTTCCCATATATATTTGTCGATGTCCCCATCCGAGCGTATAAAATCATATCCGGCCAGCAGGTGATGACGCAGGATACCTGTATGGAACCGGAACGTAAAATAGTTGGAAAAGGTATGGGTCATTGTATTATACTTCCATTCATCGGCCACAGTCTCTATTCCACCCGTACCCAGGTAGCCGGAAAAACGATGTTCGGCTGCTTTCTGATAAGCCATGTAGTTGAGATAGCCGCTGTGGAAACTGATCCGGGGATGGAGCTGGTAGCTGAATCGCAGGCTGGAAACCATATTGGTTTCACGCAGATAATCTTCCGGTGCGGACAGGGTATAGGTAACGGGCGTGGAAAGCAATCCGGCACTGTTGTATGCGGCAGGCTGCCCCCGATCTATCTGACCGTCTATACCCGTAAGGGCAAAATCGGCATGCAGGTGTATCTTATCAGCAGGATAATAGGAAAACGACGGGGCTACCTGCCAGTTGCGGGCCGTACGTGTCATCCGGAAAGGCTGTGATTGGTCGTAACCTGCATTGAACCGGTAGAGCAGTTTTTTATCAGCCGTGACCGCTCCGGTGAGGTCGGTCTGTGCACGCCACCGGTTGTAGCTGCCTGCCGCAAAACTCACCTGCCGCGATGCTTCCGCCTGAGGCTTTTTGGTAATGAGGTTGATCGAGCCACCCGGGTCGCCGTTGCCATAGAGAAGTGCTACAGGGCCTTTCAGGATCTCCACACGCTCAATGTGGGTCAGCAACGGGCTGGTATAGGTCATGTTGTACCCACGCAGTCCGTTGAACATCCGGGCATTCTCGGCACGAAATCCGCGTATGGTATACTCGTCAAAACCGGAATAAGCCGTCACGCCCGCCACATCGGTAGTGATATCCTTCAGACTATATTGCATTTTTTCTGTCATACTACCCTTAGTTACCACGGACACAGTCTGAGGAGTGGCAAAAGGAGTCGCAATCTCCTTACCCACCTGTTTGTGCGCATTCACCTCCACATGAGGAAGTTGGACAGCAGGAATACTATCATTCTCCCCGGACACAAAAAAAGCTGCACAAAAAAGCAGTTTAATCAGCATGTTCTATTTTTATATTTGTTAAATGTATTCTTTTTCAAAAACATCAGAGATTCTTACGTAAAGAGAATGATTCCATGACAAATTCCAGAATGTACCTTCGTATTCCAGGTATGCATTGTCGGACATCAAACAGGCCGTGTATTCTTTTAAAAAGGTATTTTCTCCTACTCTTTGGTTTCTGAAAGAGGCCCATCAAAGTCATTTGCTATACATCAGCCTCATCCATCTCATAGAATAAATCCAACAAATATAACAATATTATTGATTTTGTATATTAAAATAGAAGTAATAATTTTATATACTCCGATTCATAAAATTCTACATAAAATAAAAAAAACCTGAAAATGGGATTTTTATAATCTTTTACGGATACTATCCAAACAAAATAAGAGGAAATAAAATTTCCTCTTATCCATACGATCCTCCTGAACTTAAACCTTTACAGATAAAAAATCATTCCCATACAAAAGTGGCATAAAAATCCGCTCCCCCATCTTCTGTGGATATCTGTTTCTTCACCCTGTACGTTCCCTTTTCATAATTCACCTCCTCTGGGAAAAGAGAGATATCATACGTTTTAGATTCTCCGGGAGGCAGAAAATACATAATAGCGATCACTGCCATGCGGTCAAAAAACTCCATTCTCTCCCAACTCTGTTTACCTGCATCGTACTTTTCTATCTGAAAGTTCGCTCCATATTGAAGAGTCTCTGTTGTACGATTGGTAATCCGTAACGTGAT
>DALZBD010000319.1:0-5350 GCA_031977515.1 Bacteroides sp.
CACGACTGGGAGTAGGATCTGCGGCAAACGCATCTTATTCTCTTTATGTATCCGTGACCAGCTATACGACAGGCAGTATAACTACCCAGGCTACTTTGACGGCTGCCGGGCTGATCCATGCTAATGGAAACATACAGTCTGCTATGTATGTACAGATAGGTGATATTCAGATCCAATACGATGCTGCCAACAAAGGGTTGAAAATAGTAGCTGCCGACGGGACTTCCGCAGGTCTGTACGCAACAAGCTATCTCTCCGCTCACGGTATAGGCAGCATCTCTTCCCCAAACAGTGGATTGATCGAGTCGGTGCAAGGGGTAAATGACTGGGACAAGACCTTTATTCTGACCGACTATACAAACACTTTCAATGCATACGCGATCCAGTCGTTATATACAAGGATCGTAGCTCTGGAAGGCAAGGCGATCACTGTGGCGGAAAGTGGTACAGGCAATGCATATACCTCCTATACGTATGCCAACAATGTGCTTACGCTGGTAAAAGGGGCTACATTTCTCACAGCAAGTGATCTTTCTGCGACAGTAAACAATTATGTGCTTAAGTCGGGTGGTGTAATGTCGGGCACGTTGACGAATACGGTATCCGGTACATCGTTTGATTCGATTACGTATACGGGTACATCCTGGAACAATGGTTATGGTGCATTGGGGGTTGCTGTGTCTGATAATACCTCACAGACCCCATTGATCGTGGCCAGACGAGCAGGATCTGCCGGAAATGTGACTGGAGAAAATAGACTATTTGCTATAGAGTTTTTAAATAGCGGTAGTACCTTAAGATTCGCATTTGGTGGTGTGCAGAGATTTCAATTTGGTGCAAGTGGAGGTTTTTATGCCGGCAATAGAACTGCATATACTACTACAGATCCCACTTCATTAATGTATTGGTCTCCTTCTACTTCCCGGATAAATATACAAGCTGCAGCGGGCACTAATCCTGGCCTGGATTTTTACCAGAATGGTTCAACTACCAGAGAATCTTATTTAATATCGGCAAATGGCGGACTTTATGTGCCAAGATTTGCAATAAATGCTACACCAGATGCTATTTACTCATTAAAAGTTGGTGGAAAATCTTATTTTACCGGTGTAATGTATGGACAAAGTAGTCTTGTCTTGGGCGCAGGTAAAGAAAATTATAATGACCTTGTAACAGGATTTTCAGTACTGGCTTCTCAGGCAAGAATAGTTATAGCCGGACCCGCATCTTCTGGTACTGGACTTACCTGGTATAATACAACAACTACAGGTACAACAGCAGCAAGTTTAGGCTCATTGTATCACAATGGTTCAAATTTATATTGGAATCAGAAGTTTGGTGTTGGTATTGATACCTCAATTGGTACATATCAATTCTATGTGAATGGAACAAGTTATTTCACATCAACCACAACTATAGCAGGATCTCTATATATGAATAGCTCCATTTACGGAAATGGTAAGATATATGCCCGGGGAGGTAATACCACAACAACTGCTACAGCAACCATAGGACCTGTATATACATATGCTGCTCTTGAGATCCGGGAAGCCAATCAGTCGGCAGCGGCATCAACAAATGTACTGGATGCTCCGGCTCTGGCTTTTCATTGGAGCGGACGGTTTGCTGCTTGTTTGTCGCTTACAGCTGCAGGAGTATTTAGTTTTATAAACCAGAGTGGAAATGGATACAGCAGTATCAAGGCTGCAGGTGGGACGTTTGCAAGTAGTGTGAGTGTGGGAACTACACTGGCAGTATCCGGTACAAGTACTATGACCGGTGCGGTGACTATGGGAAGTTCCTTGTCTGTGGGCGCAGTAACTGCGGGACAAATCAGTTCCAATGCAGTTGTACCCAGGACTACTGGAACTTATAGTTTAGGTGGTTCGGCGCTCAGATGGCTGTATCTTTATACTTCAGGTGCAATTTATGGTGGAGGTGGTATTTATTCAAATAACAAAACATCTACCACCGATGGTGTAGCAGGTTCTGCGTTAGGATCATCCAGGATATATATTACCTCCGCAGCAGCAACAGCTGCCGGTATTGATGTATATTATGCCAATGCAAAAGAAAGGAGTTCTTATTGGCTGTTTAATGGCACCATGTGGTATACCGCAAACAATGTGGCTTTTGGTACTTCTGTAAATTCCACGTATAGATTGTATGTGTCAGGAACTACTTACCTGGCGGGTGCTGTTACTGGCAGTTCCACACTGACCATCAATGGTACTTCTTCCTTATCTGCAGTAAACCCAAGGGCAAATAATACCTATGCGCTGGGAACTACAGCTTTGAGGTGGTCCAATGTCTGTACCACTCTGTTGAATGTGAGTTCTACCGTTACTGCGTCCGGTTGGGTAAGAACCCCTTACGCACCAACCTCCTGGTTGAACGCCTGTTCGGCAAGTGTTGCTATAGAACCCACTACACAGACTTCCGAAGCCTCTGCCCATTGCTTGTTCAGGATAAAATCTTTTTCCGGAGATTACATGGCTTTTGTAGGGCTGAAAAATAATATCGGATTCTATGGTGTGAAGGCTTCCCGGATCACTGCCGGTACCAATGGGACAGATTGGGCTACACGCTGGGATACTTCCACCGGACTGCTGACTCATACGGCCGCCATGACTGTAAATGGGCAGTTCTTTGTTGCCTCCGGCACGGCCTCTACATCTACTACTACCGGTGCTCTGAGAGTGACAGGTGGAGTAGGGATAAGCGGAGCTTTGTATGCAGGAAGTAATGCAACGATAACCGGCACATTGTCTGTGACAGGAGCTATAAACAACAATACTGCTACCACGGGATATATTCGCGGATATGAGATCATGAGTGGTCTGAATAAGACTTCCTATAACGATGGGAAAGCGGGTGCTACTCTGGGACAAAGCGGTAATATTCATCTGGTGGTCAACGGATCACCGCATATTTATTTCTACAGATCTCTGGCGACAACTTCTACGAGTTATATCGGTCAGACTACTGCCAATGGCCTGCGGGCAAATCCCAGATTAGGTGTGGGTATAGATGCACATGCTACGTATACTCTTAACACTTCATCGTTTATCTGTCAAAGCTGGGTACGAACTGTAGGCAACACCGGTTGGTACAGTGAAACACATGGAGGTGGTATGTATATGACAGATACCACGTATGTCCGCACCTATGGCAGCAAAGCTTTCTATGTGCTTTCTGCAACAAACTCTACTTCTCCAACTTCCGGAGCAGCATTGAAAGTCGATGGTGGAGTGGCTGTTGCCAAAGATCTGTGGGCAGCCAATCTCTTCTCTACGGGAGCAGTGACGGCACAGACTACCTCGGACCGGGCAGCGAAATTCGATTTCCGGGAGTTTGATGCCTGCCAGACTTTGCTGCTGTTGGGGGCCATCATGCGGTTCCGGTACAAAAAGAACCGGAAAGAGGCGATCGGACCCGTCTATCAGGATGTGGTGCAGGTACTTCCGCAGATGGATGCCCGGCAGGAGGGAGACACTTACGGAAGCCTCAATTACCTGCATCCGGATTATATCAATTTGATTGCAGCTTCCTGTCAGCAGACGATCCGGAAGGTGGAGACGATCTCAGAGAAGGTAGATCGGTTGGAAAAAGAAAACAGTGAACTTAAACAAAAAGTGGAACAATTAAAAAAGAGTATATCATGCCGGTAGTAGGAGATATAATATATAGCCCTGTGGCTGTAGATGATGTCAGACGGATCTTAGGTGAATCTTCTCATGACATCGGGTACTTGTGTTCTGATAAACACAATAAAATCAATAAATGGAGCAGGCACAAACCTGTGAGATACACACAGGTTTATGAGATGTCTGATGAGAACTTTCAAAAAACGAATTTTGGACTGGTCACTCCGGGCAGATCTTCCTCTTTGGATGTGGTATTAACAGATAATTGGGCTTATTTACCACCTACAGGAGGTAGTCCGGCTCCCTATAGACTGACAGACTTTGAAATGTATTATCATCAGGCTCTGCCACCTATTACATCACCGGGAGATATTACTTTTTACACTACGTTAGTTAATTCGGTGACTATCATGGCTCCACAAAACCTGGGAGGTCGTACATCTATTTCGTTGAGTGACCTTGTATATAGCGGTATTACGGATATGTATTTTGCTGTTATCCTGGAATATAATGGAGCTGAATGGATAAAAACCTCGGCATCAACCATAGGCAATGGGGGTGCTTCTGCCGGTATATCTGTTTCTAAACTCGATGGACCATTTATAACCAATACAAATAAAAATATTACCTGTTATCTGGTGGCTTGTGACACCCGGATAACTACTATGCAACAGACAAATACACAAGCTACGCAATTTATGGCATTGCCTTTTGCAGAGGCCGGAGACTCCCGGATTACCCTAAAACAGCAAATAGGGACCGGACTGGTTTTTAATCCGACAAAAATTGCAACAGGATCTAATGCTGCGAATGCTGCTACTGGTATTTATTTCGATGTGTGGCAATATACGGGCATATCTATAGAAAATGAACGCTACTTTCCTGTGAATGGCTCCGGTACTATAGCTATGGAGTTTACTGTCAGAAATACGTTAAGTACAAGCCGGATACTTTCCGGTTCTTTCTTTATGAGATCAAGTAAAAGCTTGTACGACCAGACAAAAGAGACAGGTGATGTGGGTGCATCTTTATTTGATAATAAAGGGAATGCGGTGAGTAACATTAATGTGGCTGCCGGAGAAACAATAACTCTTAGAGTGGTAGCTCCCTATTTATTTTCTTATGCAAATGGTATAAGAGGGAATATACAACTGAATCTACGGACGAGTGTAGACCTGTACATCATATATAATAACGCAATAATAGGTTCAACACCTTCTATAAGAATATCTACATAAACTAATAAAAACAACAATGAAAACAGAAATCACAAACAAACGAACCATGATCGATGTGGAGAGCATTGGTTACGATCTGGAACTGAGCTTGCGTGGAAGTGCAACCTTTTCCAAAGAAGGAGAAGTCCTGAGTTTTTCCGGAGGCTTCTACAATGAAGAAAATGAAGAAGAGTACCTGGGTAGTTTCAGTTACAGTTCTTCTCCGGAACGTATTTCACAAAGTATGGATATAGAAGCCATCTATAAAGAGGAGGCATCTGAATTGCTGGCCGGTACATTGGAAGAGATCAGAAAACAGAACGATTGATTAGGTGTCTGTTTATATGTGGGCTGACAGGGGCGTCGGTTTGTCTTTCTTCGGTTTGCTTTTTGACCGTGAGACGCAAGGTATTGCGTCTCTACAAGCAAATCATATACGAAAGAGGACATACACTTGTAGAGACGCAATACTTTGCGTCTCACGGA
>DALZBD010000320.1:0-5350 GCA_031977515.1 Bacteroides sp.
AACCTAGCCTGGCGGTAAGGAAGGTCTGAGGCACGAAGACCGACGCCACCCCAGGTATTTATATATCGTATCCTAATAAGGAGTTCTGTAAGAACGACACAAGGAAACACACAGAGGAAATCCTTTTTTGTGCCGTTCCTTCAGAACTCCTTGCAAACAACCACCTTTAGAGTCCTGGGGTGGCGTCGGTCTTCGTGCCTCAGACCTTCCTTACCGCCAGGCTAGGTTGTAACGCCTCTTCAAGGCTACAGATACATCGCAAATCACATACACCTGTTATTCATCAAATATAATGAAAGCTGAGAGACAAAGCTCAAACTTGTTTGAAGATTTATCCGAAGCGCATCTTATATTCTCAAAATACAACCAGAGGAAATCGCATACACCTGGCATACCCTGATAAACAGAAGCATACTATATAGAAGACAGGATGCTTCTGTTTAAACCATTACATAGGATTGTTTTTTTATAAAAAAGATACGTATTAACGGTAGTCTAGAGCGGGTTAAATAAATGGTTATTATTCAACACCTTCGGAGTTGAAGTATGTGTGATTCAGCGTTACCCCCAGTCGCTCCACTTCGTTTCGCTTCACTGGGGGGAGTATTGAGTTCCTCGACCGTTGGTTTATATTCAAGCCCTTCGGGCTTTTGAATGGAAGCACTCACTTACAATTTATAACTTTATCAAAATTGGGAGAGACTTTTAATACACTCTCAAGTAAAACCTCATTGTATACAAGCAGAGGGACTCGCCCAAGCCAGCTAAAGGTCAACTGAAAAGGTCATTATAAAAAAATAAGGTGAATCTTACGATCCACCTTATTCTGTATATCTTAATAGTCCGAATTACTCAGCAACTACTTCGAAAGGTATTTCTACAGCAACTTCTTTGTGAAGTCTTACAATAGCCTTGTAAGAACCCACTTCTTTCACTGCATCTTTCACAACAATCTTCTTACGATCGATGTCAAAGCCCAGTTTCGCAAGCTGTTCAGCAATCTGAATGTTACCAACCGATCCGAAAACCGTACCGGTAGAACTTACTTTGGTAGCTATAGTCAAAGATACGCCTTCCATTTTGGCAGCCTGAGCTTCCGCATCCTGTTTGATCTTCGCCAGTTTGTGTGCTTTTTGTTTCAGTTCTTCAGCAAGCATTTTCTTGGCAGAAGGAGAAGCAATAACAGCTTTACCTGTAGGGATCAAATAGTTACGACCATATCCTGATTTCACAGTTACAATGTCATTCTTGTAACCCAGGTTCACGATGTCTTCTTTCAATATAATTTCCATACTTATCCTCCTTCTATTATTTCATCATGTCAGTTACGTAAGGAAGCAAAGCCAGGTGGCGTGCTCTCTTCACAGCCTGTGCGATCCGACGCTGGAATTTCAGAGAAGTACCAGTGATACGACGGGGAAGTATTTTACCCTGCTCGTTCAAAAATTTCTTCAGGAATTCAGGATCTTTGTAATCGATATATTTGATACCGCTTTTCTTGAAACGGCAATATTTTTTCTTCTTTACATCTACTGAAGGCGGAGTTAAATATCTGATCTCCGATTGAGTCTGCTGTGCCATAATTAGTTTTCCTCCTTTTTAGTTGATTTCACATTTCTTCTCTTCTCAGCATATTCCGCAGCATACTTTTCCATTTTGAAAGTAAGGAAACGGATCACACGTTCGTCGCGACGGAACTGCAGTTCCAGTTTGTCGATTACATTAGAAGCTGCTTTAAACTCGATCAACTGATAAAATCCGGTTGATTTTTTCTGGATAGGATAAGCCAGTTTTTTCAGGCCCCAGTTCTCCTCATTGAGGATCTCAGCTCCTTCTGCTACAAGGATGCCTTTGAACTTTTCTACCGCTTCCTTCATCTGAACATCAGACAAAACGGGAGTCAAAATGAAAACGGTTTCGTATTGATTCATACTTGATTAATTAATAAAATAAATAGTATTTTTTAAAAATGCGAGTGCAAAGGTAGGGAATTTATCAGAAACCACAAAGTTTTCATCTTTTTTTGTATGAACAAGTTAGGAAATCTGCAACAGGAAATTTATCTTTGCACAGTTGTTTAAGCAATAATTTCATGATAGAACAATTTAACTTTGATATCAGGCTCATATTTGCCATCCTCAACGGAAAAGTGTCCGCTGCGATCAACAGGAAGTTGTACCGCAATTTCAGACAGAATGGTTTAGAGATCAGTCCGGAACAATGGACGGTTTTGATCTTCCTGTGGGAGAGAGATGGAGTGACCCAGCAAGAGTTGTGCAATGCAACCTTTAAGGACAAACCCAGTATGACCCGTCTGATAGATCACATGGAGCGTCAGCACCTGGTGGTGCGGATATCCGATAAGAAAGACCGCCGTACCAATCAGATCCATCTCACCCGTACGGGAAAAGAACTGGAAGAAAAAGCAAGGTTGATTGCCAACAAAACTCTAATTGAAGCGTTACAAGGAATCAGTGTAGAGGAGTTAAGAGTGAGTCAGGAGGTATTAAGAAAGATCTTTTATAACACAAAAGATTAAGAAAATAGCTCCTGCCATATAGGGCAAACCTGTTAATTAGTAGGGCATAATGGATTTTTCACAGAAATAATTTCGTTTGTTAAAGAATTATGCTTTAATTTGTGACAGGAAAAAATAATCTATAAAAATACACACGAATGAAAGTTTTATTAAAAAATTTGGGACTGTTGCTGATCCTTGCAGGTGTGGTGATCCTGGTAGTTTGCTCATTTACAGGAAATGTGAATGACAACACCCTCCTCGGCACCTCTGCTATTCTGGTCGTATTAGGACTTATCTCCTACATTGTGATCAATAAAAGAATTACAGATTGATCAGCTCAGAAGATGAAAAATAAAAAATGCCGGATAATTCCGGCATTTTTTATTTTCAAAGCTATCCACGAAGGTTCTACCCTTCTACTTCAGGTGTGATCAGCTTATATCCTTTTCCATGAATATTAATGATCTCGATCGAGTCATCTTCTTTCAGGTGCTTACGCAACTTGGTAATATACACGTCCATACTGCGCGCGTTGAAATAGTTATCATCGATCCAGATCGTTTTCAAAGCGAAATCACGCTGCAGGATCTCATTGGCATGGGCACACAACAGCCCCAACAACTCAGACTCTTTGGTGGTGAGTTTAGTCTGCTTGTCACCAATAGAAAGGATCTGTTTCTGTGTATCAAACGTAAATTTACCGATCTTATACACATTGCTTTCCTTGTTCTTCTTTCCACGTACACGTCTGAGGATCGCTTCAATACGGAAAGTAAGTTCTTCCATACTGAAAGGTTTGGTGATGTAATCATCCGCACCGATCTTGAATCCTTCAAGGATATCTTCTTTCAGCGTTTTTGCTGTCAGGAAGATAATAGGAATTTCCGCATTCGCCGCCCGGATCTCCTGCGCCAGTGTGAAACCGTCTTTCTTAGGCATCATCACATCCAGCACACACAGGTCGTACTTATTCTTCAGGAAAGCCTTGTAACCGGCTTCACCATCAGCGTACAAGTCGGCAGAATATCCTTTCGCCTGTAAATATTCTCTTAAAAGCATGCCAAGATTCTCATCATCCTCGCACAATAAAATACGCAGTTTCTCGTCCATATGATTAATTTTTTAATAAAGGTAATGCTATAATAAATTTAGTTCCCACGTTCAGTTCACTCTCCGCCCGGATAGTCCCTTTATGATCGTGAATGATCTTCTTCACGTAGGCCAACCCTAAACCAAACCCTTTTACATCGTGCAGATTACCTGTATGCACGCGGTAGAACTTATCAAATACCTTTTTGAGGTTCTCTTTCTTTATGCCGATCCCATTGTCCTGTATAGAGATCATAAGCTTACCCGGCTCATTCCAGGTCTTCACATTCAGCAACAGATCCTGATCCGGCTTCTTGTATTTGACCGCATTGTCCATCAGATTGAAAATAACATTTGTCAGGTGCATTTCATCTGCAAAAACAATCGGGTCTGTAGCTGCCAGGTCGGAGGTTATCTTTCCATTGTATCGTTCGACCTTCAGTGTGAACGTATTGATCACACCGGATATGAGTTCATTCGCATCCAGTTCCTTCATCTTCAGTGTAGCCTTCTGACGATCAAACATGGACATCTGCAGGACCTTCTCCACCTGGAATCTCAGTCGTTTGGTTTCGTCATTGATCACGCCTGAAATATGCTGGAACATCTGGGGAGATTTTCCTACAGAAGGATCTTTCAACATCTGAGCAGCAAGGGAAATAGTAGAGATAGGTGTTTTAAACTCATGTGTCATGTTGTTGATAAAGTCATTCTTCATCTCTGTCAGTTTTTTCTGACGGAACACAATATAGATCGTGAAAATAAATGTCACCAACAACACCATAGTAAATACCATAGAGGGGATCATAAAGCTTACAGAGTCGTAAATATAACTTCTCTTATCCGGGAAATGTATCTTCACAATACTCATCTTCGCAGGAGGATCGTTCTGAAACAGCGGTTGCGTATAAGAACTCTCGCTTCCTTTCTCTTCAAAATCCGGACAACGATGTACCTCTTTTCCATTCTTATCTATCACCATAAAGTGATAGGTCAGATCAATCCCATTATTAATAAGTTCAGACTTCAGGTATTGATCCAAATTTCTGAAATTGACCCGCTCCTCGATGGATTTGTCACTGGCTCTGTATATCATCTGCCATACCACTTCATCCAACAGCACACGTTGGTACAAATAACGATTTTTCAGCGACTCAACCAACGTACGTGAAGTTTGTGGAATAGCGTTGTGCCGACGCAATATCATAGCACGCGGCAGATCCACCGGCTTGCTGGGTATGGTCTTCAATTCAAAAGGCGATTCTTCCCCATCCGCATTAATGCGATGTTGTACCACTTCACCGCCCTGCTGCTGAACAGAAGACTGAACCATGGCTCTTCGCTCCGATTCAGTAATATCTTTCTCCAACCAACGTTGGGTCTCATCGTATTCAATATTCTTGGAAACCTGGTAAAGGCTGCGTTTGACCGACTCATCAAACTGCTCGTTGCGCATCTTCACCATTTCCTCAATATAGCTCACCTGTAAATAGAGCAAACTGAGGAAAGAAAGACCCATTACTATACCTAATATCCAGATTGTTGACTTCTTCATACCAACAAAATTAACACTGCCTGATCAGCGCGCCTAACAAATTAACCTGATTTAACCGCAAGTTCTCGTTAATTAACCGAAAGATATTTTTTAGGTCCTATTCTGATCACTATAACAAAACACGATAGGCTTTGGTTTGCAAATTTAATAAAAAATTAAATATTTCCTCCTAAATCAGGGGTATA
>DALZBD010000321.1:0-5330 GCA_031977515.1 Bacteroides sp.
AGATCGCTGGTAAAAGCAGCTTTTTTCTGGTAATAGGCCGCGTGGATCTTTTCCTCACCGATCAGTAGCTCTTTGTTGTTGGCGATCGCCAATGTACGACAACTATCCAATGTGAGTATGCCCTGCGCGGAAAGCGAAGAAAGAAAGCAGGTGAGCAGTATCAACAGATTTAATCTTTTCATCGTATCTTGTACATTATTAATGAAATAATAATTGTCTTGTATCTGTGAATATAGTTGTGGCAAAGCATACGCATATCTTTACCCGGTTAGTCAGTTGACGATGTATATAATTGCATAAACAACGATGCAAATATAGGTGGGTTGAATAAAACAGCAAAATGTTTTAACTGTTTTTAAAAAGGTTGGGCAAGCAAATGCTTTCCCGAGGTTACAAACAAGTGATATCGTGAAAACCTGATTTTATTTTCAGACAGAAGAACACAAGAACAAAAGTATTTTGATAAAGGAATTCAGAATTTACAAACAAACTACAAAATAAATATTTGTTCTTTTGTTCTTCTGTCTGAGAAAGCAGATGCATGGGTTGTTCCCTATTAACAAAGCGAAACTATGGTTTGAAGATACCACGGACAGAGATAAAAAGAAATCTCCGTTCAGAGCAAATTAAGAACAATTCTCTATTTGCTCTGAACGGAGATCCGAAGATATAAGAATGATCCGATCAGTTCAGCGTAAACTGCTGCGATCCGATCAATGTGCTTTCCGCAAAAATATCTACCCTGTAGGCTCCTGCATACAGGAACTCTTCGACATCCCAGTATACAATGACGGATTGTTCTTCTCCTGTATATTCGATATACTTTTTGATGGAATAGGGAAGTGTACGGTTTTCGTAGGTGAATGTATTACCCGGATTTTTACTTAAAGCATCGTTGTCCGGTTTGGTAATTCGTATGTATAAAGTGCGATCACCCGTCTGTGCGGTAATGTTCTTTACGATAGTAAAGCTAATATCCAGACGTGCTACGTCTTTTACCTTTTTAGCCGATTTGCCCCGTTTGTTTTTAGGATCGATCCGGATATTGGTTGCATCCAGTTGAGCGGCCAGTGTCACCTGTTTGCCCAGGTTCTCTTTTTCTTTGGAGAGTGTGGTGACCTGTTGGGATGCACTCTGATATTTTCTGGTTACATCCGCAATCACTTGTTGTTGCTGGACAGTAACCCGGTTGAGCGAATCGATCTGATTGATATAGCTGACCATTACTTCTCTGAGTGTAGACAACTCTTTTTTCAGACGACGGATCTCCGCTGCATTACTGCTTTTTACCGTACGTAATTCTTCCAGCAGGCGTTGTGTCTTGATCTGTTCCTCTTCCAGCAAACGGCCCAGCGAATCGTTGGTTACATTCAGTTTCAATTCGTCATACTGACCCACGAAGCGGGTATATTCCTGTTCAAGATCTTCTTTCTCCAGTTCATACAGTTGAACGATCGCCTGATTTTCTTTTTTTTCCGAGATAAGCAACCACGTCACCCCGATAATGGCAATGACAAGTACGGCTACAGCCGCTATTAAGGCGATATTTTTTTTATCCATAAAATAAGAGTTTGTGCAGTAAAGTCTCACAAAAATAGTGTTTTCACCGGATAGTCAAACAAACTATGGTGTTGTTTTTTGAAATCTTATGATCAGCCCCACCCGGAAAGAGGATCTGTAGAGCAGGAGAGATCCGGATATAGTTGGGGGAAAGAGATAACAAACAAGGTGTTTGAAGATGCAAATAAGGCTTCCTGCTGGAATGAAAGATATAATACAAACGGAGAGAGGCTTTAACTAAAATTATTATGGAAAAAATTCTTTAATATAGATTATCGTTGTATTTTTGTACCGTCCGAAAAAGACGGAACAAAACCTCTGGCAAGAAACAGCGAGGAAACAGAGTATAATAGATTTAAACACTATATTTAAACAAAAAACCTAAGAATTATGTCAAAAGTAACCGTAGTAGGCGCAGGTAACGTAGGAGCTACATGTGCAAATGTGCTTGCATTCAATGAAGTGGCCGACGAAGTGATCATGCTCGATGTGAAAGAGGGTGTATCGGAAGGCAAAGCAATGGATATGATGCAGACTGCACAGTTGTTGGGCTTTGATACGACTTTGGTAGGATGTACCAACGATTATGCTCAGACAGCCGATTCAGATGTGATCATTATCACTTCAGGTATTCCCCGTAAACCTGGAATGACACGTGAAGAACTGATCGGAGTGAATGCCGGTATTGTGAAGAGCGTAGCTGAGAGTGCATTGAAATATTCTCCCAATGCTATCGTTGTGGTAATTTCCAACCCGATGGATACCATGACTTATCTGGCTCTTAAATCACTGGGTTTGCCGAAAAACCGTATCATCGGTATGGGTGGTGCACTGGACAGTTCACGTTTCAAATACAATCTGTCACAGGCATTGGGCTGCAACGCCAACGAAGTAGAAGGAATGGTGATCGGTGGACACGGTGATACGACCATGATTCCATTGGCTCGTCTGGCTGCTTACAAAGGAACGCCTGTGAGCCAATTGCTGAGCGCGGAAAAACTGGATGAGGTAGTGAAAGCTACGATGGTAGGTGGAGCTACACTCACTAAACTACTGGGTACTTCTGCATGGTATGCACCGGGAGCTGCCGGAGCGTATGTAGCAGAATCTATCATCCACAACCAGAAAAAACAAGTTCCCTGTTCGGTATACCTCGAAGGAGAATACGGCGAATCGGATATCTGTATCGGTGTTCCTGTAATCCTGGGTAAGAACGGTATCGAAAAAATCGTTGAATTGGAATTGACAGAAGACGAAAAAGCGTTGTTTGCTGCCAGTGCAAAAGCGGTGCGTGAGACCAACGACGCATTGAAAGAAGTAGGAGCACTCTAAGCTTCTTTTTCCCGGATCATAAAATTAATAAGGCCGCCAGGATTTCTCCGGCGGCCTTATTTGGTTCAAAACATTATCAATTTTTTCACAAAGATCCAGACTAAGGTTTTGTCGAAAAATTTAGTTTAGAGAAATGATTAGAGGCGTATTCTCACGAATGGACCTCTAATCGCTCCAACACCTATTGAATCAACATGTAAAGAATACATTAACAAAGGTCTTCATGCATTAAGGTCAGTAACTAATATTGAATCAGTATAACTGAATTGAAATAGTTATATAGATCAGGTTAGCACTTTCATTTTATTCGATAAAATCATTTCTGAGTTCCAGGTCGTCCCAGTCGGCAATAAAATAATTGTAACGACTGATCTCTATAGTCTGATCGCTTGTTGCTACCGGCCGATTTTGTATGGGTACTGTCCACTCAGTTATAAAATAGTTCTCTTGGGTGAAGGCTATGTTTATATCCTTATTAGAGAATCCATATTCCTGTGCCGTTTGTTTTTCCGGATAACCGGTGGAAACATTGGCATGAACTTTTTTAATAATTTTCCTACCCATCTTATATCCTCCCGATATTAAAATTTTATGTAAATACTGCCTTTTGCAGAACTTAAAAAACAGTAGCGATTTTCCCCCTCAGGAATATGTTATAAAGATACAGGCCGAGGGCAGAAAAACCGTGCTGTAGCAAGAGTTTTTTCAGGAATGTTGTAACGAAATCGAGAATCAATTTTGATTTTTCCTCGTTTTCCGTAAAAAAATGGATGAGATGGATTTTCGGTTTCGCAAAATGAAAAGGGTTGGGTAAATGGTGACAGTATCGATAAAAAAGCTTGATATCGGATGCCTCTTTTTTGTCGGTAAAATCGCAGGTTGAAGTCGAAACTGTCCGGCAAAAATATTTAGATAGACAGGTGGCAGATTTATAGAAATTCAGAGGTCGTCTCAGGTTTTGCCTGTATCTTTAATTTCCGGTCACAATATAGTGGGTTTGTACACGGATTGTTTATTTGGAGATATCACACGATTAAAGTTTTGCCAATAGGGTGGCAAAACTTTGCCAACGGCTTGGCAAAATAGGATATGTCATAAGTGCATTCCTATCCCTGAATGGTATTGCCCTGAAGTAGATGCTTCAACCAACAGTCAACAAAGCTGATAGCCCAATCGTTGAGTCATACGAAACCTTGTGGCTCAAACAGATACAGAGGACAGTCCTTTAATTCCGGACGTCCGCTCCCCACATCAATTTGTTGCGTAGGGTATCAAAGAAGATATGATCGTATCGTTTCACCACCTTAATGGTATAATCGGCACGGCAGATGGTAAGGTAATTATGCTCCTGACACGATTCGCTGCGTCCGTCGATGGCTACGAGGAAATTGTGACTGCGGCTTTCCACTTCAAGGGTGATCTTCCAGTCGTCACAGATCACGATAGGGCGTATGTTCAGGCTATGCGGAGCCACCGGTGTGATGGCAATGGTGCGTGAGTGAGGTACGATTACGGGTCCTCCCACACTCAGGGAGTAAGCCGTAGATCCGGTGGGTGTGGAAAGGATCAGTCCGTCTGCCTGGTAAGTCGTTAGATAAGCATCGTTGATAGAGGTATGGATCGTGATCATGGAAGAACTATCCCGTTTGAGAATAGCAATATCGTTCAGTCCGAACGGGGGAGAAGAGAATGTCTTGCCTGCGGCAGAGACCTCCAGCAGACTGCGTTCTTCTACGGTATACCGTTCGTTGAAGATATCATGAAAAGTAGCTTCCATCTCTTCCGGTGAGATATCTGCCAGAAATCCCAGCCTGCCTGTATTGATGCCCAGAATGGGGATGTCTTTCCGGCCCACGCGGCTGGCTGCTTTCAGAAAAGTACCATCTCCTCCCATACTGATCACCATATCTGCTTCGAACTGATCGCCGTCGAACAACTCGATATCGGGAACTTCCGTCTGTGAACAGGAATGTAAAAACTCGTATAACTCCCTGTCTACACATATATTTACTCCGTAACTTCGCAACAGAGCAAAAAGTTTCTCCGCATGTACGGATTTTTTCTCCTGATATATATTTCCGAAAACAGCTACCTTCATTCCTATTCTATATTATACGACAATTCCGGACTGATAAGAATTCTGATCTTATATGGTACGGACAGTCTGTCGTGGAAATATTATTTATGCAGACATAACATTCGCACAGTGGGAAAGTTTGTTCTATAAAATAAACATTCCTTTTCCCTACTGTATGCAACAGTTGTGTCGGTCCGGAAAAAAACTCTGGGCAAAAGTTTTCTCCCGTAGGTAGTACAGACCCTCTTTTTCGCCTTTGACAGGCTTGTAGGGCTTCCCTTTCCTGATGCAAAAATGGGATTTTTTTTTGGTATTGCTGTTATGGTATCATGAATATTTGTACTTTTGTGACAAACATAAA
>DALZBD010000322.1:0-5319 GCA_031977515.1 Bacteroides sp.
GGTACAACGACGGATGTAAATTCCGGAGTAAAGTCCTCAGGATTGGTGACTGATAAAGCTGGCAAACCGGTTGTCGGTGCGATCGTTACTGTGAAAGGTACGCCTGTAGGAACTATTACAGATATGGATGGACGTTTTGTCCTGTATGCTCCGAAAAAGTCAAGGTTGGTTGTTTCCTATATTGATATGCAAACAACAGAAGTCAAAGCTGCTTCTGAAATGCTTATCAGGTTAAAGTCAGAAAAATAAAATAAATGAAAATCATAAATTCTCTCTTTTTTCTCTTTTTTCTTGGTTTGAGCGCCCAAATGGGGGCTCAGACTGGGAAAACAGAAAGTGAAACTCCCAGATGGATCTTGATAGAAAATCAATTTTATCGTTCCATACCTGGTGCCGTACAGAATAAGATGCAATCTATTTCTGTTGTCAGAGGTATAAAAGGAATGTCTGTCTTAGTAGTAGATCTGAAACCAGGCGAGATTTTAAGTGAGGACGAATTACTCCAGGCTATACCTGTGAAGGATGTTTCCGGTGGCGAAGGTATCCTGGCACATGTAGCACAACAGCAGGAACATAATAAACTGATTGTAGCAACGATTGGTACTTTGGGGCAACCTGTAGTGAATGTGGGTGAAAAGCTTCCGGAACTTTCGGTAATGGATACCCAGGGGATACTTTGGGATAATGAACGGATAGTAGGAAAGCCTACAGTATTTAACTTCTGGCATACCGGTTGTGGTCCTTGTATCAGGGAGATGCCGGAACTGAATGAATGGATGACAGAGGTGCCTGATGTGAATTATCTTTCTGTTACCTGGAATACAGCTGAACAGATCGAACGTATTGTGACAGAAACACCTTTTTTGTTTCATCATCTGACAGGCAATCAGCAGCTGTTTCAGATGTTTGCCGTACAGATTACTCCCACGACTGTGCTGCTGGACCGGCAGGGAATAGTCCGGGAGATTGTCATAGGTACAAGCGAAGAGAAACGTGCCGGTTTGTTGGCACGTATCAGACAGTTGACCCATGAGTGAATGAAGAGAGACTTTTCATTTACAAAATAGGAATAATATCTTGTTACAATGCCTACAGTCCGAATTCTGGTTTTATCCCTGTCCTTGTTTCTGAGCGTATATGTCAGTGCACAACAGAATGAAAAAGATAGTACGAATCTTCCATTTGGTTATGTGGTGGAGGATTGTCTTTTTTCCGGTTCTTATCCGGCCTTTCTGAGTGGTAAGATAGAATCATGGTATTTTTCTAAAGGTATTCTGGATGGACATATAGTTGTGTTGGGTACTCTCAGGGCAGGCGCATCTTTAACGGATGAAGAGAAAGCCAAAGGAATTTTTTTGAATGACATCTCCGGTTCTGAGGAGATCATTGCCCGTGAGAAGATTGCCCGGGATGTTCACAATGGTATCATGGGGGAGATTACTGTGGAAGTAGGGGATCAGGTAGTGGCTATCGGAGACGAAATATTTGATTTTGAGGCTGTGGATATACAGGGGAAAATGTGGAATAAGGAAGCTCTGCGTGGAAAACCTGCAGTACTGAATTTCTGGTTCGTAGGCTGTGCTCCCTGCATCAAAGAAATGCCGGAACTGAACAGATGGGTACAGGAGTATCCTGGGGTAAACTTTCTTGCTGTAACCTGGAATACTGCGGAACAAATAGAACCGGTAGTTGCCAAAACTCCTTTTTTATTTACTCATCTGGCAGATAACCGGGCCCTTATCCGTATGTTTGCCATTCGTGAGTATCCAGCCACTATACTTGTAGATCCACAGGGAGTGGTAAGAGGGGTTGCAAACGGTACAAGAGAAGAAGATAAAGAACTGTTGTTGACCCGTCTCAGAGAATTGTTGGTGAATTGAAAAGGCATCATATAGAGACTGTTTAAATTTTAGCTAACGCAGATTGTGAGTTTTGTCTGTTTCTTCTTTTCTATAGACAAATTTGGAGACGCAAATATGCGTCTCTACATCCATTGTTTTTCCTCTTTAGAATGCGATGATAACGCGCTTGTATATACGCATATTTGCGTCTGAATAAATGAACAAAATTCAAATAGGCTCATCTTTATAAAGAGATGCATCTTTCCAGGGGGCATCTCTTTTTATGTGTAAATCCCATACTTTCCATACATTCCCTCATAATTCCCGTATCTTAATTCCGAAAGGGTGTTTTTCTTCTTTTTCTAAGCGGAGTGAAGTGTATAAATCTTTATATTTGCAGGTGTAACCATTACCCCCAAGTATATTTTGTTATGAAAAAGACCTTATTCTTTTTAATCTCTTTCCTGAGTGTGTATGCCTCTCATGGTTATGCCTGTAGTTCGGCAGTGATCTCCGGCAAGGTAACCCCTGATGGCCGGCCCTTGTTGTGGAAGCACCGGGATACGGACTTTCCGCAAAACAGTGTTCATTATTTCCAGGGAGAGAAATATGCGTTTATTGCCATAGTCAACTCTGTACAGCAAGACCCTCATGAGATCTGGATCGGTACCAATGAGACAGGGTTTTCGTTAATGAATACACAATCTTACAATCTGGTGAAAGTAGAAGCTGGTGAAGAACGTGGTGATGCCAATGGCAGGGTCATGAAAAGAGCACTGGAGATTTGTGCTACGGTAGAGGATTTCAAATTGTTTCTGGATACATTGTCCAAGCCCAGCCTGATAGAGGCAAACTTCGGAGTGATCGATGCTCAGGGAGGAGCAGCTATGTTCGAAGTGGATTACTACAAATATGTCATGTATGACGCCAATGATCCCAAAGACGCTCCCTGTGGATACATCGCCCGTACCAATTTCTCTTTTGCCGGCGAGGTAAATCAGGGTGCGGGATATGTACGTTTCATGCAGGAGGATAAATTGTTGATGCCTGCTTCGGCTACCAACTCTATTACTCCAGCGTGGATATTCGCTGAACTGTCGCGCTCGTTTGCCAATCCCATGTTGGGTATTGACCTGAGAAGTGGTGACTTCAACAAGCCTCGTACTACCGGTTGGTTCATTGATCAGGATTTTATAGCCCGCAGGAGTACGGCCAGTTCGGTGGTGATACAAGGCGTAAAACAAGGGGAGAATCCGGAACTGACTACGATGTGGACAGTATTGGGTTATCCTCCGGTGAGTGTGGCTATGCCTGTATGGGTCAAAGGTGCGGATAAGCAGTTGCCTCGTATGTTGGAACGGGATGTTCAGACAGGTGTTTCTCCTTTGTGTGATAAAGCGGTACAACTTACCGATCGTGTTTTCTCTTACAAGCAGGGGATGGGAAGCAATCGTTATTTTAACTGGGAACTTTTGCACAATTCTGCTGGTACAGGGTATATGCAACTTCTTGCTCTTGTCGAAGAGGAAGTATTCCGGCGTACATCTCTTTATCTGGACAAATGGAGGCAAAGAGGAAAACCGGATATACAAGAAACTAAATTGCTCTACCGGGAGTTGGATGAGTACATAGAAGAAAGATATAAAGAGCTTGTTGGATTGTAAATATTGAGTGTGGCTATATATGATTAAGATTATAAAAGAGAGACCATTTTCCGGTTTCTCTTTTTGCATTTGTTAAATAGTTAATATGTGTGCTATGTGCCTTCTGGGCGGTAAATCTCTTTTCATATGTTAGATCTATATATATTAAACAACTTTACTGTTAAATAGTATCTATAAATTATTTTTAATTATATCTGTTGGTATAAGGATAAATATGTATATTTTTGCCTCCTGTTATGAATAATGGTTTGATGGATAATCTTCAGGTTATGAGATATATTTATCAGGAATTGGCTTTGTTGACCTCTGATTAAGCTTACATTTAGATTTCTCCTTCACCCATTTATTTATTTGTTAAATCTGCTTTCTGACAAGATAGAAGGCACAATATTTATTGAATTATGAGGGCTAAGAAATTTTTTGGTATTGCTTTTATGACGCTTGCATTATTTGTAGGTTTTACTGCTTGTAGTAATGATGATGATTTGGGTAGTGATGAAGAAATAGCAGCAGATCTTGTGGGTACATGGGAGGCTGGTGATTATGATGGTTGGTGGTATGAGGAAGATGGTAAGAAACATTCGGAGAAGGGGAAGTATGATAAAGACGAATTGGTGTATGAGATAGATAAGGATGGAAACGGTACAGAAATTTGGGATCAGGAGTATGAATATTCCTTTAAATGGTCTGTAAAAAACCAGATTTTGACACTTAAGTTTAATAGTTATACGGAAGAATATACTATATCTTCGCTGAGTTCCAAAAAATTAGTACTTGTAGAGAGTGGTAAAGACGAGGATGGAGAATATCGTTATACAGTAACTCTCAATAGAAAATAATTCATAGAGAATTTATAGGATTGAGCCTGATAGTAAGTAGTACTATCGGGCTTGTTTTTTATGTATATAATTGATTATTCATATTTTAGATAATCAGTTGAGACTATTTTATTAAAAAAAGAGCATATAAGTAAAACTATACCAAACTAATTCACATTTTTTTTGTTATTGAGTGTATCATAGGGCAATATAATGTTAATAGTATGGCTAAAGCTATAGAAAAACATTATTGAGTCTTATGTATTTGCTTTATATCAAAAAGAATTCATTGATGGTTTGGTAGTTATAGCCTGGGTACTACAAGCTTTTCTATTAAATATTCCCTCCCATCATACCATTTATTTAATAGCTTTCAGAGGGGGAAAGCCAAATACTAATTAATATGACTAAGAAATTTTTAGGTTTAGCTGTTATGGCTATCGCTTTGTGTGTTGGTTTCTCTTCTTGCAGTGATGACGATGACGATGTGGATGTTGATCATTTGGTTGGAACCTGGAGATTAGTCTCTTTACAGGAAGAATGGATTGAAGACGGAGAGAAAGGCAGTGATTATGAGGATGATTTTGATAACAATGTAATCACTTTGAGATTTAATGAAGATAAAAGTGGAGTGTTTACCGAAACAGGAACTACATGGAATTTTACCTGGAGCCTGAACAACAACAAAGATAGAATAAATCTTTCCAGAGAGATCTATGATTTTGAAAATCCTTACATTGTTAGGTTGAACTCTTCAACTTTGATATTGGAAGAAAAATTTGAATACACTGGAGGTGATATGTATTATAAGAAGGTAACTTTCAGGAAGAACTAAAGTTTTTCTCAGTATTCAGTTTAGAAATATAGATTCCGGTGAACTGCTTTATCCGGTTTACCGGAATCTGTATTTGTGGGGCTACCGGGTGATTTACACGGAAATAAGTTAGTCAGAAATTACTGTCCTCTTTATTGTCTGAGTCTGTCTCCTATATAATT
>DALZBD010000323.1:0-5268 GCA_031977515.1 Bacteroides sp.
GGCGTTGTGGGGACAGATAGGTGATGTCCTTCTGAGCACCTATACGGTAAGACTGGAAAATGTGGGAGATGTCCGCTGTTCGCCCTTGATCAATCCTCTGTTATTGAGTTATAGTGGGAAGTACGGGCTCTCTTATCGTCAGGAATTTAAGTACAACCGTCTGTTTCCGGGCGAAAGGTTGTTGCGTGTGGTACCCAAGATCGGGTACAACTTTACGGATAAGGAGCTTTTCTGGTCGGTACGTTCGCATTTTGAATACTGGCCCCGCAAACGAGCCAGTATTGACATGGATTTCGGAAATGGCAACCGCATCTATAGCAGCGATGTATTGGATGAGATCAAAAATACGCCGGATAGTATATTTGATCTGGACCAGATCCATCTCGACTATTTTCGGGATCTATATTATAAGTTCCAGCATAATCATGAGATTGTGAACGGGCTCACTGTCAGTGTGGGGTTTTCGACCCACAGTCGCAAGGTTGTAAAGTCGTCTGTCTTTGTACCGGACGATCCGGACGATCCGGAGACCCGTGTGGCAGAAGAGGAGGAGTCTCCCTACGAACGTTATCGGAATAAATACATAAGTTTTGCCCCTCATGTTAGGATCCAGTGGACTCCGGGGCAATATTACTATATGCAGGGAGCACGTAAGGTGAATCTTCATTCGCGCTATCCGACCATTGCACTGGACTGGGAAAGAGGCATGAAAGGTGTATTTAAGAGTAGCAGTCAGTATGAGAAGATTGAGTTGGATCTGCAACATACGATCCCTCTGGGGCTGATGCGCTCGTTCTATTACCGCCTGGGGTGGGGGATGTTTACCAATCAGAAACAACTCTACTTTGTGGACTTTAATAACTTCAGACGCAATAGCCTGCCGGTTGGGTGGAACGATGACATCGGAGGTACATTTCAACTTCTGGACTCGCGTTGGTTCAACTCTTCGGACAAATACGTACGAGCCAACTTCACCTACGAAGCGCCCTTCCTTTTTATGCGTCAGCTGAGGAAATATACGAAATATGTACTCAATGAGCGTATTTATCTGAATACTTTGGTGGTGCCTCACCTCAAACCGTATATGGAATTCGGATACGGGATAGGTACGCATATCTTTGATCTCGGATTGTTTGTGAGTGCGGCCAACTGGAAGTATTCCGAATTTGGATTTAAGATCACCTTCGAACTCTTCAACCGGTAAGAAAGCGGAAATAAGCTTGTTTGTTATTGTTGTTCTGCCTATTTTATCCTATATTTGTGTGAAGTCTGAACTCTGACCAGACCCGGGTGTAGTAAGTTACCAGACCCGGGTGTAGTAAGTTACCAGACCCGGGTGTAGTCATTTACTAAACCCGGGTCTGGTCAGGTATCGGATAAAGCTTTGTTCGGATATGGAAGAAGCTTTTTCCGGACATAACGCCTGGAAACTAACGCTTTGGTGCTGACTTTCCCTGAAAACAAACCTTAATAAAATAAATGTATGAGTATCAATTATGTTGTCAGAAAGAAGGTCGATAAGACCGGAGAGAAAGAGAAGATCCGCTATTATGCAATGAACCGGGCTGTACAGGGCAAAGGCAAAGGAGTGAATGAAGAGGACCTTGCACATGCACTGCATGCACAAAGTTCTCTCTCTAAAGGAGATGCTATGTCTGTATTTGCTCAGCTTCCGGATCTCATCGCTCGTTTCCTGAGAGAAGGACGCACGGTGACGATCAGTAAAATTGGCACATTCTACCCTTCGGTGACCAGCGAGGGTTACGAGACACCAGAGGAATGTACGGCCGATAAGGTGTGGGTCAACCGGGTTTGCTTCAAGAACGACCCCTATCTGCTGCAATCGGTACGGAAGGAGAAGTTTTTCTGTATGGAGTTTGTCCTGGCCAGGAGGGAAAAGGCTGCCCGTCAGGCAGAGGAAAGTAATAACATACATGATAGACAGGACACCATAGGATAGGGGATTGCCCCAAAAGTCTTAAATGAACCCAATCACCCTTGTTACATCATGTTGTAGCAAGGGTGATTCTGCATTTTGGGGTTTTGGGACAGCCCCTGTTTTTTGTAAAAAGCAGGTTACCTTTTCATCATTACGGGTATTCATAGAAGGAGATACTTAATAAAAAATAGAGAGTAAGGCATGAAATAAACCGGAGAGATCGGGACGGAGAGATGAAAAACGGGCAAAGTTTGGGCAGGCTTCCACTCTTTTGTGAAACCGACGATTGACATCAGCTGAAAAAGGAACAGGTTTTTTCAATTTATGGTATTTATTGTGTAGGGAATTAACATAGTTTTTATATTTTTGCGTCGAAGTAATCTCTATACTTTTATACATCTGTTTTTTGATCATTTTTTTATATAGAACACTTTTACCTCGCCTTAACTTTTTTAGCCCTGAATATATCTGGTTTTATTTACTATAATATTAATTTAATTTTTGAAGAGATGAAACGTGTTTTATTTAGAAGTCTTCTGGTTATATGTATGATGGGTGCCTTATGGGCATGTGAAGAAAAAGAAGGTTCCGGTGAGTTGACTTACGAAGAGTTACAAAAGCAGCTGGAACAGATGAAATTGATTCTGGAGGGTAATACTCAAATCACAAAGGTTGAGTTTGACGGCGATCAGATGGTACTGACTTTTGCAAACGGTCAGGCTATCACTACTTCTATTCCTACCAACATTATTCCGGAAATAGGTCCCAATGGCAATTGGTGGATCAATGGTAAAGATCTTGGTGCATCGGCCGAAGGTAAGGCTCCTACGATCGGTGCAAATGGCAACTGGTGGATCGGTGCCGAAGATACGGGTGTCAGTGCCCAGGGAGAAAAAGGTGACAAGGGAGATGCCGGAGAAAATGGTAAAGACGGTACGGGTATATCCAAAATCACCTATGATCCCGAAACGGCTATTCTGACCATTACTCTGACCGATGGTAGTGTGTATCCTTTCGTTATCGGTGCCACCGGTGACGGGAATGTCGGTGGAAACCTGATCGGAGATCTCAACGGAGAGTTCCTGCTTACTTCGGTGACCAACGGAGATCTTCCTTTCCTGACTTTGTCTTATGACACTGACAATAATCTGACGAATGTGGATTATTATACCAATGTATTTAATGCCCCGGAAAGGTTGGCCGGGCTGACACAGGTATATATGGGTGGAAAAGTGACTACTCATCGCCTGACTGAGTATGCGCAGACAGATAAAATATTACCTGTATCGGATATTTTTGAGAATAAAGAGTATTATTATAATGATCACAGCCGTTTTCTAGTGAGATATACTCCTACGGCATTGTTCCGGGAGTTATTTCCGAATGGTATAAGGTATGTAGAATACATAGAAGTATTTATGAATACTTTCATGTCTCAATGGCCTTATGGTGCCTACCTCTACAATACGGAATATGTGTACCGGTGGGATTATAATTATTCTGGCGATTATTATATGATTTACAAATTTCCCAGAAAGTATTTCTACAAATATGAAGAGTGGTCTGAAGAAAATAAGTGCTTTCTGGATACAGAAAACGGACAAACTTATTTCTATTGTCCATATCTTTCTTATAATTACTATGAAAATCATGTAGATGAATATTATTGGGATCATTGGAATCGTCTTTGGCGGTGGTATGATAATACAGAGGGATATGATCTTTCCGGCGTGTATGTAAATTGGTACGACGAATTGTATTATGACGGTGAAATTGTGTTTGGTTATCCTGAAAGAATGATGAATGCTTTTGACGATGTTGATTTCCGTGTGAAAGCAGAAAAATACACGGGTAAAGCAGATCGGGTTGAAGGCAAAAAATTGTATAATTATTTTGCTCCTAAGTCCAGTGAGATAATCAATATGAGTAACCTGACAGGTAACTACAAGGCTCTCTATTGCGAATACATGATGTATGAAAAAGGAGATGAAATTCAGGGTGTAGAGGTGAACTATGCTCATTCTGCCAGTGACATGAAAGTGAGCTATGATGGAAATCAGGTAGCGAATGTGGTCATGGAAAATAATAAGATGAAAAAAGTGATTGTCATAGAGGATAATGGACAACAAACGGAAGTACTCAAATTTAACTATTCCGGTGATAAACTGGTATCTCTGGATGCTCCTTATGCCCATGCAGAGGAAGTAGCTAAATTTGCCTATGACAGTCGGGGTAACCTGACAGAGATGTCTGTACATTCCGGTAAACTGGAAGGTCAGGGAATGGAGAGCACGTTGTATGCATTGGGACTGATCACTACACATACATACTACAACGAAGAGCTTGGTCGTGTGGTATATGGCTATAAATACAGTACGGATTATGTGCCTTTACTCAGACTTTCGTACAACTACGGTTACAAGAACTTTATGAACCATACGATTGTAGCTGCCCATCCTATTGTGTCACTCTTTGAGTTTGAAAATGCAATTGAAGAGTTTAACTGGGCCGGACACGGAAGTTGTCTCTTTGCCGAATATTCTCACTTCAACGAAGGAGGTTATCCGGAAAGAGTGAAGGGAGTCTTCCATTACTCGCCTGTTTCATCGAATACAGAGGTTCCGGTCAATGGTGCTGTTGCCGGTCTGTACAAACTCAGGTATGAGAAAAAGAAATAACATACTTTCCGGATCTATAAATAAGGGCCCTTACCGTGTAGGGGCTCTTGTTTTTCTCTTGCTATTCCCTTTTCTTTCTTTTGCACAGACACAAAGCGATACGATCCCTATACAATCTATAGATACGGTGGTGGTCCGGGCAAGGAGAGGCATCGGACATACATTTGTTACCCGTGAGCATATCAGACGCACTCCTGCTTTACTGGGTGAGCAGGATCTGATCAAGTACCTGGCTACTCTGCCGGGAGTTGTATCTGTGAGTGCGCTGGACCCGGGTATATACGTGCGTGGAGGCAATAGCGTGGAGAATGCCTATCTGGTGAATGGCATGGAGATAGCCAACCCCAATCACCTGACAGGTATTATTTCTGTGTTTGATCCGTATGTATTGGGAAACTCTTCTTTCTATAAGAGTGGTTATCCGGCACGCTACAACAACTACCTGTCTTCTTACATCCACATGCATCCCACTACAGGAGACCGGGAGCGTATGAGGGGAGAGGTGACGGCGGGGCTGCTTTCTTCTGCCCTGAAACTACAGGGGCCGGTTGTCAACTCCCATCATTCGTTTGCTTTCTCGGCGCGGACTTCTTACCTGCAGCATGTGGCACGGGCATATAATCGTGCCAATGACGGAGGGGGAATGCCTTC
>DALZBD010000324.1:0-5236 GCA_031977515.1 Bacteroides sp.
TTATATTTTCGTCTGCAGGTTCGTGTTTTGACTACAGGTTGTATTTCTACCTGCGGGGTGCGTTTTACCTGCGGGGGTTTGCCTGCGGGGATGCGTTTTGGAAGGTTTGAGACGCAAAGTATTGCGTCTCTACAAGTGTATCAAATTTCAATCGTAAATTGTAAATCCGTAAATCTTTTAGTCTCCATACCGGAAGCGTCCCTGTGTCAGCTTCACCAGGTCGGGCAGATCGTACCGGGTCAGTACACCATAGATCATGTTGGAAAACAGATCGTGCTGCATGGGGGTGGTCATACTTTCCGTATAACTTCGCATACTACGCACGGCTATCACTTCACTCAACCGCTGATCCAACACAGCCGCATGCAAAGCGATCGGTCCGTATCGTCCGTCTGCCTTCAGTGTATAACCGGAAGCCATAGTTTCCGGCAACATATTCAGCGCATCCAGCAAGGTGATCAGATCTCCTACCCGCTGACCGATCAACGGTTTTCCCGTGTGCAACGCTGTCATGGAAAGGCGGTATTCCCTGTTCCAGTACTTGGCATCGTTGTAAGCGGCCGGATCTTCTGTCTCTCCAAAACCACGCAGGTCAGCAGCTACCAATATTGTACCGCTGTCTACATATCGCTGCACATTGTCTGTCAGGCCAAGGAACTTCTCTTTTCCGGAGTCTGCCAGCACGATCTCTAACCGGTCGCCCTGTCGACGATTTGGCACGACCACGATACAGGGCACAGGCAGCAATCCTTCTGCTATGATCTCGTAGTGGTATTCTGTATAGCCACGCATCTCTTTCCGGGTGTAGAGTTGAAGACGAACCGGACTGCCGGACAAAGGCAATCGCAGGCTCTCCTTTATTCCCTCCTGTACCTCGGCCAGCGAACGATTCAGAAACGCTTCACGTCGGGGAAGCAGTTCTTCATACCGCAGCAGGTTCTGCTCCGGGATAGAGACATTGTCGGCATACGCCGTAGATACCTGCCCGGTAGGTGTGGAAAAAGAGCGCTCCAACGTCAGGGTATGCGATTCATCGGGTATCAACTCATCCGGTGTTACCTGCTGAGAAGGATCTTCGGACAACCAGCGTTTGAACCAACAGACCAGTTCGAGACGCTTTTCTCTGCCCAGTCCATGCCCCATCTCCGTCACCACATGTTTCACACGTTCCGGTACATCCAGTACTGTATAGGCACGATTGAGTTCGTCCATTCCACGGTAAGCTCCCCACAGGTCAACAAAGTCGTACTTTCCATTGAGTATCAGTACCGGTCTGGGAGCCATCATCAGGGCAAAATCCGCCAGTTCGATCCTCGCTTCTCCCTCGTGAGGGATATGCTGGCAACCGTCGGAAGGTCCCTGCAATTCCAGTGTACGTTCGCGTTGAGAGAAGTAACTACAGATCGCTGCCGCTTTCACGCGCTCGTCCATCCCGATCAGATACGTAGTCTCTGTACCCCCTCCCGAGCTGCCCCACACTCCGATCCGGTTGGCATCTATATCCGGCCGGCTCACTAAGTAATCTATGGCCCGGTGATTGTCCCAGCACTGCAATGCAGCGAGACTGCTACCTACCGCCACACATCCGGCATGGAGCAACGTATGTTCCGTGGTAGCACCCCGGGTGGCATACTCTCCTTTTTCATTGATAAACAGCCAGCGTTCGCCCTGACCGATAGGATCTACCACCAACGTGGCTATGCCGTTGCGGGCAAGCAACACCGGAGTAGCTCCGGGATTCTTCCCGTGCAGGCCATGCCCACAGAGAGAGACGGTAGCCGGGAATCTCCCTTTGCCCTCGGGCAGATAGAGATTGGCTGTGACATAGCGTCCGGGAATGCTCTGAAAGACGATCTTCTCCATACGAAACCCATTCTGCTGCTCTACTCCTGTCACCTGTGCCTGCAGCGGAGTTTTCTCCGGCATTTCTCCCAGGATCTCCAGGTAGCGATCGCGCACCTCCTGCGAATAACGCATCATAGCCCCGGGTGATGCACAGGCGGCAGCAAGTTCCTCCTGCCGTTGCAGGTATTGTGCGTGTACGTCTCTCATCAGGAAACTGTGGACAGCCAGGTTGTTTTTCCAGCTCAGCGCCCGGAATTGTTCCTGCGCCTGTACCACAAGAGGCAACAGGCACAGGATCCAGTATATTTTTATTCGTTTCATCATTCAGAGTATGTTTTAATGTTGGCTAACGTTTGTATTTGGTTTGACAAATAAAATGAAAATTATTTTTCAGACAGAAGAACAAAAGAACAAAAAAGAGACTCAAACTCTATAAACAGAATACAAAATAAAAATATGATCTTTTGTTCTTCTGTCTAAAAATTCAATATGTCTATTTTTCCCTGAGACGCAACGTATTGCGTCTCTACAAGTGAATCATTCAATAAGAGACATTTGGCGTGCGGAGACCTGCCTCCGGATCAGAGAGAGGAGAAAGGAGACAGGCTCCTGACACACCCGGTTTAAAAGGTTAATAGAATGTCTAACGTTTTCTTCACAGAGGATCCCACACGCAGGGTGAAGAGCGCACGGTCGGTGTCATAATGCCACTGGTCGTACACACCCGTATCCTTCGGATCACCTGCGGTAGTCTCTTTCAGCTGTTTCCCGCCAAGCTCTACCTGTTCGGGAGCCTGATCGAGAAACGCCTGTATCAAATAACTTTTTACCTCATTCTGATAACCTGTCCGGATCGGCTCGATGGAGAATTTCCATGCGTTGTCCGACAGTTCACTGCGAAACCCGGTCAGGCTGTATTCGCCCTGTTCGTATCCGGTACCTTCTCCGTCGTCGTCAAACAACTGATAGGAGGAGATGCCGTGCGGATATACATTCAGAGTGATCTCTTCGATGGGAGATTCTCCTACATATTGTACACACTTCTGAGTAGGGAGGATAGCTCCGCCGCGGACAAACATAGGCATATACTCTACCGGGGTCAGGAAAGACTTATAGTGCTTTCCGGTGAACTTCTCCGCACTGTCAAATTTGTACCATACTCCTTCGGGGAAATATACATAACGGCTGAGTGCCCCTTTGGTAGTGACCGGGCATACCATCAACCAGTCGCCAAACAGGTACTGATCGGTCATGTCGTACAGGTTGTGATCATTGGGATATTCGGCAAAGAGTGGTCGCATCATAGGCTTTCCGGTACGGTTCATCTGCCAGGCTGTGGTATATATATAGGGCAACATGGTATAGCGTAATGAGTCGTAAGTAATAAAATTGCGCAATGCCTCTTCTCCATAGGTCCAGGGTTCGTGGTAGTGCGGATGATCCATCCCGATCAGGATAGATACCGGGCTGAACATACCGAATTGTACCCAGCGCATATAGAGTTCCGTATCACGGGGAGAATACTGTTCGAAACCTCCCATGCAATGCGACCAGTGCCCTACTCCGGAGAGTCCGATATTGAGCCCACCGATGATCATGGGTTCAAACCATTGCCATTCACTGCCCCAGTCACCGGCCCAGATAAAGGGATAGCGTTGTATCCCGGCATATCCTTCACGGGTATGGTTGAAACCGCGTTTGCCTGTCAGTTGCATGAATTTGTCGAAAGGGGCGGCGGCGTAAGCAATCGGAAACAGGTTGTGATCGGCTCTGGCACGATATTTCACCTCTGCCGGAGCATCTTCCCTCACATTCAACGCACTTCCCACATCGGTCTTCAGGAACCGGCATCCCAGGTCCGTAATGCGTGTCACAGCGTTGTCCCACCACCAATCTACGGCCTTGGGATCGAAGAAGTTGACCAGTCCTTCCCGGTGGGCATACGGATAGAGTACACCTTTGTCACGGGCCTGGGAGAGGAGTTTCAGCGAATCGCCATCGTCAAGGATACTGCGTATATGCAACCCTCCCATGGCATGGGCATCTTCGAAACGGCGAAACATACGCCGCGGATCTTTGAAGGTCTCGCGCCATTCGAAAGTAGAGGCGCCGTTGCCACCCTGACGGAATTTGCGCCAGGTAGAGTCGAGCCAGATCAGATCGAAAGGAATACCCAGTTCGCGCATTTTCTCTGCCAGGCTGGCGGGATAGTCGTCGGAGGAGTATTGTTCGTGCCCCCAGGTACCACCCGAATAGCTTCCCAGGTGCAAGCCGTAGGCACGTTTGGGCATCAGAGGCGACTTTCCTGTCAGATCGGTATAGCGATCGAGGATGGTATACAGATCGCCCAGGAAGAAATAATAGTCCATCTCTCCCCCTTCGGCAGTGAAAGTGTACCTGTCGGAGTGCGTCCATCCCATATCCCAGGTACTAGGAAAGGCAGTATGAAAGAACAATGCGTAGCCCTGGGTACTGTAGAAATAAGGCACCGGACAGTAGTTGGCACGCAATACGTCTTTGTTGCCTACGGCAGGTTTGGGACCGCTTCCACGTTCTACATTCAGGTAGACCCGTTTGCCCAGCTGATCCATGAAGTCCATCCGTTCGCCAAAGCCAAAGAAGTGCTCGCCCGGATGCAGGACGGCAGCCCCGGTCACAACCTCTTTATCGGGATAGGGATTGCTTTCCAACTCTTCCCAGAAAAGAGGATCGGCAGAGGTGGCTACCCGGATGCGGGCGTCTGATCTGGACAGGGACAGTGTGAGGACAGGAGTAGCGATCTGCCAGCCATCCGCCTGTTCGGATACCGTGCAGGAGACATCGGGCCAGGTATAACGCACCACCATCCAGGGCTCGTCGGGTTCGAAGTGGCGGTGCTGACTTTTGGTTATCCGGAACATATCCGGGGTGCAGAGTTGCAACCGGACTGCCCGGATACCGTTGTCAAAAACAAACTCATTGCCCTGCTGCCGGGTAAGCGTATAGTCTGCCGCATTCACCGGCGCGATTACGCAAAACCATCCCAGAAGGGCCAGAAGTAGGACACATTGTCTTTTCATATCTGTTTGTGTATGTTGTGTGTAAATAAATAGAAAACTTTTAGATGTACAATGGATATTACATGTATGCGATATTGGTCTGAACAACTCCCCTCGCCGTATCTTGCCGCCTATACCCCTTCCATGAATTATAGTCCGGGATCGGGTGTATATATGGGATCTGCAGTAGATTACGGGCGATAAGTCTCCATTCAGTACCTTTCGGGAGCTGGTGGCCTGGCAGACAGATGCTAAGGCCATGGCAGGTTACTCGTCCCCCGGCGAGTGCCATTCGGCACCTGCCGAGGGCTGAATGGCACCCGCCGGGTGCCGAATAGCACCGGGCGGGGGAC
>DALZBD010000325.1:0-5182 GCA_031977515.1 Bacteroides sp.
TTACCGGGAAAGCCCATCACCTGGAAAGCGAAGAATCTTGGCAAAGTAGTTATATCCGGTAAATTGAAACTCCGCATTTTTGGAGAATATTTGCATATAGAAGGGCTACTGTTTCATAAAGCCTGGGCGATAGGTAGTCAGATGATCGACTTTCAGAACGATCAGGGAGTATTCGCATCCTATTGTCGCTTCACCCAGTGTGTGATAGATGATTGCAATGATCCGGAAAAAGGAGAGAGGCCAAACGAAGGCAACGAGTACTGGATGGGATTGCGCGGACACCACAACCGGGTAGATCATTGTTACTTTGCCAACAAGCGGGTCGGAGGGATAGTGGTGCAGGTTTGGCTGAGCCCGGAAAGCCATCTCAATAGCCACATGATTGATCACAATTTTTTTGGATTCCGGCAGCCCTATGGAGGCAACGGAGCCGAAATCATACGTATCGGGCATTCCTGGTCGTCGCAGCTGGAGTCGGGAACCGTTGTGGAAAATAATGTCTTTTTCAAATGCGACGGTGAAAATGAGATCATATCCGTAAAGTCCTGCAACAATATACTTCGCCGGAATCTGTTTTACGAATCGCGTGGAGGGTTGGTTTGCCGGCATGGACACTACAATGTCCTTGAGTCCAATACATTCGTAGGCAATGGGATACCGGGTACCGCAGGGATCCGCATCATCAACCAGGGACACGTTGTTTACGACAATTACGTGAAAGGTGTAGTCGATTTTGGCTTGCTTATACGTATGGGAGTGTATGAGAAACCAACTGCTACAACCGATATGAAAGAGGAGCCACTGACCTCGTACCATAGAGTGGAGAATGTCGACATAGCTCACAATGCATTCATAGATTGCCCTTTGGTACTGGGCACCGGATATGGAGAGCTGGTTCCTCGTCATGTTCGTTTTGCCAACAACCTCTATACCGGGGAAAAACCGGAATTTAAGATAGCCCGTGCTGCGGAAGTTCTACCCGGGATCTGCTTTCTGGACAACTCCTACTTCTTCAGTCAGGAAGACTCCTCCGCCACATTCCCCGATGAGAGTATAGCCAGAGGATTTTCAAAAGTATCAGCACCTGGAAACTATAACAAGATAATTGACGAACGTATGCGTGCCGCTGTATCCTTAGCTGGTCCCCAGTGGTATGCCCCCATGAGAAAAGAAGCCGATTATATCCTGAACCAATAGTTTGTCAGGGCAGACCTTGTATCTGAAAAAGACCTTATCAGCATACTAAAAAAAACATTCGTCTCTGTCATCGGGATCTTATTTGCTTTCCATCTGTATGCAGAAAGATCTCAGAAATTGCTACGAATTTAGGATTCAACAGCCATTCTTATTTCACCAATATATTCAGGAGCTACTACGGTACCTCTCCAAAAGAGTTTATCCAGACCAAACAGAAGAGAAATGTACCCAGTAATTGATAGCACAACGAAGAGAGAAAGAATGGGATATCTGCCCGTGAGGTGGAGGAGTGGAAAAGTAACTTTTAGTCAATATTGATAAGGTTTGGTACAATCCTGTAAATCTTTATCTGTGTTGTTGCATATATTTGTAATAAATAAAAAATCCTACATGAGAAGAGTTCTTGTTTGTATTATGGGAGTAGTATTGTGTATCCATCTGCTCTATGCGCAGGTTGAATATACAGAAGTAAGCACCCTTGCCGAATGTGCCCATATGAGGTCGGACAGGAGACCTATATCGGTTGGCTATTACGACGAAACAGTGAATAAAACTTTTGTTTGCTGGATGGCGGCGGATAGCCATCCTCTGGTAAAAGCATACGACCATGCCCGTGAAACCTGGAGTGAAAATAAGATCGTAGCTCATTCCCCTTTTGTCGACAAACACAATTATCCGGGAATGCTGAGAGGAAAAGATGGAAGAATATACCTGTTCTACGGTTGCCACAACTCAACACTGAAAATGGCGGTATCTCCCTCTCCGGGTAGTATAGAAGGAGAGTGGGAAGATGGTTTTATTGAAGAGGCCCCACGCGCTTCCTATCCGGCTCCCGTACTGACCGCGAATGGAACGTTTTACGTCTTTTACCGGGACACCCGGCGAACAAACGGATATTCAGACGATCGTCCTTATCAGTGTGTAAAATCGACAGATCACGGTAAAACCTGGAGCAGACAAATGGTCATTGATCCTTTCCCACGGGTAACGGATAACATGACCGAGGTCTACAACGGGCAGGTTACCTACCAGCCATCGGGCAACGGACAGAAAGAACGTATTCATCTGGCCTGGACAGTTTGTGGAGAAAAGATCGGGCGACATGCGCATGCCACATACGGCAGGAATGTTTATTATGCCTATCTGGATCCGGAAACGGATCGAATGTACAATATAGAAGGTGTCGATCTGGGCACTACCATCGACAATGAAGAGTGTGACAAGTATTGTCTGGTACTTGAAACACCGATACCCGAACGTGGACACGCGGCAGGGCTTCAGGTTTCTGTTCATTACCGTGACAACTCTTCGCCTGTGATCCATTATCAATATGCAAAGGAGAAAGGCGGACAGTTGTCTACCTGGGAAGATGGAAAATGGCATCATCAGCCTTTCGGTTCGGGCAGTGAGCCCCGGGGAATAGAAAAATTGGGAGCAGACCGCTTCAGGATCTATTCGACCATGAATCCCGGGTTGGTTACTTTCCTGACCAACGACGGAGGAATTACAGTGGAAAGGGAAAGCCAGTTGGCCACTCCGTTCCCTTTGTCACGTTGCTATGTCATTGAAAATGCAAGGCCGGAACTAAAGTTGCTGATGTTCTCGGTGCCGCGCCCCGGTGTTTCGGAAGAATTGCGTGTGGCCAACCGGGATGTATATACAGTAGGGACAATTCATAAACATAAATAAGAATGGTCAGGTCAATAAGTAAAGGGTTATTGGTATTTCTTTTTCTGCTGATGCAACAGCCTGTCAGAGCTTTCTCGAGCGAACAGGACGAACTGAATCGTATACGGCATAATTACAAAAAAATGCTTGTGCCGATGCAAGGCGATTCGTCTGAACTACTATCCCTTCTGGAAGCTATAACACCCGAGGAGGAGGTATCCGATCAGGTAGTAGCAGAATTGCACCAGCGCTATCCATTCGATCTGGATAAAATAGAACTCTACCTCTCCCAGATGCAGGAGGATGGTTCCTGGTCGGATATAAACTATCAGGATAGTAAACGTTCGGGGTGGGATCCCAAAAGACATGCCGAGCGTATTCTGGAATTAGTCAAGCTCTATGAGTCGGATAAAACCCCGTACTATCGGTCGGCAGAAATAGAAGCACACATCCATAAGGCTTTGAACTACTGGTTCGAAGCTAAACTTGTATGCCTCAACTGGTGGTACAATCAGATCGGGGTACCCAAGACTTTAGGTTCTGCATTTATTTTGTTTGAGGACAAACTCACTGCCGGGGAGCGAAAGTCGGCCATTGAGGTGATGGAGAATGCGAAGTTTGGTATGACCGGACAAAACAAAGTATGGCTTGCGGGAAATGTTATGGTACGTGCTCTTTTACAAAATGATTATCAATTGGTAAAAATGGCACGGGATACCATCGTATCCGAGATCACAACAGGAGGTGAAGAAGGCATAAAAAGCGACTGGAGTTTTCATCAGCATGGCGCACAGCAACAGTTTGGCAATTATGGACTCTCTTTTGTTTCCGGAATGAGTTTTTTTTCCGGAGTATTCGATGGAACTTCCATGGCTTTTGATCAGCAGCATCTTACTATCCTGAATTCCCTCATACAGTATGGATACCGTTGGACGCTGTGGCGGGGAATGATGGATATCAGTGCACTGGGGCGACAACTGTTTCACAATGCACCGCTTCACAAAGGGTTGGCCTTGCTGTTTGCGGCCTCCGCGCTGAACAGTGGAGAGCTGACAGAGTTTACCGGACATAAACATTTCTGGGATTCGGATTACACGATCTACCGCAGACCCCAATGGATGGCGTCTGTAAAGATGGCTTCGCAGCGAGTAATAGGTACCGAAAGTATGAATGGTGACAACATGAAAGGATACTATATGGCCGACGGAGCTATGTATGTATATGGTAACGATAAAAAATACCTGAATATCTTTCCTTTCTGGGATTGGAGGAAAATACCCGGTGTTACTGCCTATAACCAGGATGCGCCCATGCCCGTAGTGAAAAGGTATGAACCCAGGAACCAGGCATTATTTGTAGGAGGGGTGACCGATGGGCAATGTGGCATGAGTGCGATGGAACTGAATCGGGATGGCTTACAAGCCCGTAAAGCATGGATATTTGCAGACGATCTTATCCTTTGTTTGGGAGCCGGGATATCCACCGATACCCTTCTGCCTGTGACTACTTCTGTCGAGCAATGCTATCCGCAAGGCGATTTCTTATACCTGAACAGAGGACAGTGGAACAAGATCGAGGGCACACAAACCTTCACAGATAGAGAACAACGGTTTTCCCTGGGAAACACAGGATACATTATATGGGGTAGAAGTGATGCGGTGGAGAGTGTTGCGGGCCTCAGTAAACGTACAGGGCGCTGGCACGATATTATGCAGATGTATCAGCCCAAAGAAGTACAGAGTGAGGTAGCGTCTCTGTATCTTGCCCATGGGATGACTCCCACCCATGAAAAATACCAGTATTTGATACTTCCGGCCGCATCAAAAGAGGAGGTTGCCTGTTTTGATCTGGCTGACTGGCAGGTGCTGCGTAACGATGAAACAGCACAGGCGGTGTATAGCCATGCGCATAACTCCCTTTGGATTACAGCCTACCAACCGGTAGAATTAAGTGCCAACGGGATGAAGGTAAACATTAAAACTCCCGGAATATATATGGTAAAAATGGATTCCATGCCGTATCATATATGGTATTCCGATCCGACCCGGCAATTGAATACGGTGGAGATGACAATACATAATATTACCATAAAAAATAGTGCGAAAGGACTTTCTACGGGTGAGAGTTATTTGATCTATCCCGATTGAATGTTCTTTCTTTGATTTGACGTTTGTCTGCGTATGCCACAAGTAAATGCGGATAACTATTTAGAGCCTGTTTACATTTTGCTCATTTTTTATTTAGACGCAACTATGCGTCTCTACACCGTTTGTGTTTTCTTTTCAACGCGATTTACTTGTAGAGACGCTGGTACCTT
>DALZBD010000326.1:0-5181 GCA_031977515.1 Bacteroides sp.
GCTGTATTTTCGTACTGCAGCACTACGATGTGGTCCAGGCATTCGTTTTCCGGGTCGGCTGATTCCACATACACAGTCTCGATCACCGTATGGTTTGCTCCGGCAAATCTGAGTCCCTGGCAGTACGAGTAAAAATCGTTTCGTTTGTTGTTATTTACCGTCACCAGTACATCCGGGTCACCGCACAGGTATTTGTTCAGGATGTAATTGTAGTGGGTATTGAAAGACCTTCCTTCCGCGATGTATTGCAGCCGTATCCGGATGTCATTGCTTGCCACCGTGATGGCATCCAGACTGTCGGTCTCCATGTATTTGGGCAGGATCTCAATGGTATGATAGATGGGGTATTGCGTATTCTCGGTGGTGAGCCTTACCTGGTAGGTGCCGTGGTGCTGATAGGCATAGATGGCGGTCTTCTCGCGCGAATCGATGATCCCACTCTCCCCGAACTCCCATTTCCAGTCGCGGTCGCTGCCTTCGGCAGCAAACAGTACCCGCTCGCCCTGTATGGCGGTGGAGGCAGCACTGATGCGGATCAGGTGTTCGTTGCGCTGGTCCGAGGTGCGGGGACGTACCCGTACCATAAATAGTTTTTCCTGTTCGCCGTCTACCCGCAGACGGATCTGGTAGCGTCCTTCGTCGGGAAACTGATACTGCCCCGTGCGTTCGTCGCTGTAGTCTCCGTTGCCAAACTCCCAGAGCCAGCTGCCGGCACCCGGCGTACTGTCTGTGAAGTGTATGTATTCGCCCAGCGTGATCTCCGAAGCCGATACCGTAGCGCTCAGCATGCGATGGCCCCGGCACGAACGGGCGGTGACAAATACCACTCCTGTCACGGCTATTACCAACAGCAGGGCCACCAGTGACCGTATATTCAAAAATTTTTCCATGTGTCTGTGTGTGTTTGGTTTGCCTGTCAGGGGTTGTTTTTGCGTTCTTCCTTCTTCCGGCTGAGTCCCAGTTCGCACTCTTCCAGGTTGTTTTTCAGGTACTCCAGATTGGCCGACAGGCTCCAGAGGTATTGCCGTTCGCTGAACCACATCTGGTAGAAATCGCTGATGTGCAGGAATACAATGTAGCGCTTGTCGTGGCGGTTGTCTTCGTAGAGCTTACGCACCTCGTTGATGATGTACTGAATGTCGTTTTTCTCATATACCGCGTTTACACCCGGATCGTAGGCAGCGATCCGCTCCGTGAGCAGGTCGCAGATCGCTACATTCTGTTCCTGTACCTTGCGGAAGCTCTGTTGGCGTTCCATCTTGATCTGCACACTGTCTTTGCGTGAGAAGATACGCTGTACATTGTTGCCCGATATAAGTAACCAGCCAAGCAGGCCGGTGCCCAGGGCAAAGAGGAGGAATACATAGACCATGCCTCCGATGCGTTCGTTGCGGTTGATGTAATTTGTCGTTGAGTTGGTTTTCATGCCGCTGCTTAATTTCCTGTGTGAGTGAATATCATTTTTCTGGCTTCCGCGCGGTTGTCCTGGATGCACCGTTGAAGGTCGCCTTTCACCATTTCTACCTGTGAGTGCAACATGCGTATCGAATCTTTGACCTGCAACACGGTATTCACCTGTGCAGACATTTTGTCGTATAGCAGCGCCTCTCCGTTGTCAAATGCTTCCAGGCTGGAGATCAGGTTCATTTTCTGGGAGCTGATCCGGTTTTGCAACACCACTTCATTCACCCGTTTGTCCGAGTTGAGCAGGGTGAGGTTGTAGTAGAGAGAATCTACCTTCTCTGTGAGGTTGATCTGGCGGGCAAAAGAGGCATCGTATTCCTGCGAGCGGATGTCCATACGTACCACCTCGCGTTCGGCTGTCCGGATAAATGAGCCGATGCAGGCTGCCCCGGTGAGTATGGCGCAACACATGGTTGCTGCAAATAGCAGGTATCCTTTGGTCACTTCTCTACTGTTCTTTGCTTTCATCTGTCGTTGTTTTTAGTTGTAATGTGGAGTTGACTCCCAGCATACACGGGAGTTTCGGGTTGCTGGGCCGGCAGGTACGGTCTTCTTTGCGGGGTACAATCACCACCCGGAAGTCTGCGCTGTGGGGCAGGAACAGCCGGAGCAGCTCTTCGAGTATCCTGCGTCGTTCTCCTCCCGGAAGCAGCTCTTTGAGGTGCTGTCGTTGCGGAGTTACGCTCACCCTGAGATACCGGTCCTGAAATACCCCTTTGAGCAGTGTGTTTACTCCCAGCCGCATGGCACCCAGCCGCGGATATTTTACCTGAGGTATGTCCCTGCTATCGGCCCATCGGATATGGATGCCATAGCCTGTGATCCGGGAGAGGGCAGCGGCTACTTCTGCCTGGCGGTTGCGTATGTCGGAGACATGTGGGATCGTGCGCACAAACAACATGGCCGTACACAGGTCCATCTGCCGGATCACTGGCCAGAGTTGTGCCAGCGTATCTGCAAAGGTACGGTGCCTGCCCGGCCGGTCGTAGTACAACTCGGTCAGTTGCAGGTCTACCCGCGTACGCTCTACCTCTGTCTCGTACAACGAGAAAAACCGCCGGATGTAGAACTCTTTTTTCTGCTGTTCGCGCAGGTTTTCCAATACCCGTTCCCGGGAGTTGTTCTTTTGTCCGGCCGTATCGTGAAACAATCCTTCGGGCAGGTTATCATAAATTCCCCGTCGGTTGGTACGCAGGAGCAATACATCCTTGCCATTTCCTTCGTAGTCCTGTCTCATCTCCACCTCCACGATCTCTTTATCGGTCTTGCGGGCGCCGGACTGCCGGCGCAGGACCACGATACGTTCCGGGTCTATGCCATTGTCTACCATGCCCGCTACTACCACGTCACTGCGCAGGTCACTGCCGAGTGTATTGATGTATTCGAGGTCTTCTCTGTCTATCATGTGTGGTTGCATTAGTCTGTGATACTCCAGGAGCGTTTGGGGGCTCCTGTTTCCATCTCCTGGCTGCGTTCCGAGACCACGATACTCTCCTTGTGCTGACCAATGAATTCGAGTCGGGCGAGTCTTTCCCACAGTTCGGACAGGGTACGCAGGAAGTTTTCGCTCCGTACCATCATGGCACGCAGGTTGTCGTGCTCGTACATGATCTCCAGTGTGTCTGCCAGCAGTTCTTTGAACGACCCTGGCGATACATCGGTCCATTCGTAGAAGTACTTGAGCATCTCCTCCTGTTGCCGGCTGCTGATCAGCGTCAGGGCTGCATAGCAGGTATGTGCGGTACTGGCCACGTAATTGATGATCTCTACGGGCGGCGCAGTTCTTCCCCTGTTGCGAAAATCAAAATAGATGCGTGCAATGTAGAGCAGCAGGTCGCGGCACATGCCCTGTATGTTTACGGCCAGTTCGCTGCGGTTGGCGCGCTCCTGTATCTTGTCTATGATGGCTTTGGACGATTTTTCCAGGCTGCTGAACATGGTGGCAAACCTGTTGTAGTAATCGACCAGATCGGGGTGCGATGCCATGCTGGCACAGGGGGGGATGTACTGGCTGTCTACCACGTAGCGTTCGCCGTCTCTGCGCAGCCTTCCGATGGTCAGGAAGTGTTGCCCGAACTCCTGTGTGTTGATCTCTCCTGCGGGCATCACATACAGTGCGTAGCTGCTCTGGCAATCGGGGTGGCGCGGCGGCTGTTCGTTGGGATCGGGTATGCCCGACGGGGTGCGCCCGAAGGGGTCTACGGACAGGATGATGTCCCACTGCCGCACATCGCGGTTGCGTGCGTTGGTATCCTGGGCAGGGGAGTAGCTTTTGTTCAGGGGACCGCCGTTTTCCTGTGCTTCGAATCGCATGCGGAACCCTGAAGCGGTCACGGCGTTGCAACTGTGCAGATTGACTTCGATGTGCCCGGTGACGTGCTCATTGACCCGGATGCCGTTGTAGCTGCTGGCTGCGGTTCCGGCAGGCAGCAATCCGTAGTTGCATCCGTTCAGACCCAGTGAGGCCACATCCGCAATGGCGGAGAGAAAGAAGTTTTCGCTTTGAATAAACTGGTCTGCACGTATTTCCATGCTGTCTACCCAGTTAACCTGTTTGATGGTGCTCATAGTGTGTATATGTATTTGTTTGTCTATTTATTTACCCGTTGTGCGACGATCAGGTCTTTTTCGCGTATCAGGTTTTCTTTGACTGTTTTTTCATAATCCAGGTAGTTCCTGGGAGTGAGTATGGATGGTTTTATGTAGAAGATCCAGCCCTCTCCCTGTCCGTATACATCGATGGGGGCATGTGCGGATTTGACGTTGTAATCTTCAAAGAGTAGCTTGATCCAATCTCCCAGTAGCATCTCGTCGGGTACTTTGGCATTGATGCGGATGGGCTCTGTATCTTCTTCCTGTTTGAATACCTGCATGGTGACTACTTTGAGTTTGCTGTGGTCGATATCCTCCGGTGCGGAATAGCCCGAATTCCTGTCATATTCCCATACCTTATAGATCAGGGCGGGGATGCCAATAAAGATCTGATAGCTTCGTACCAGTAAAGAGATCATCAGGAAAGGGAGTAGGGTGGTCGCTGCCCAGAGTCCGTATTTGAGTTCGTTGCAGAGATTGAACACCAGTGTAAAGAACAAGACAGCTACCAGCAGCTGGAAGAGTGTATATCCTATCTTCATGCTGTACTTCATCTCTTTTACATTGAATACCCAGGGAAGCAGGTGGTTGTTCCAGTAACCTGCAATCAGGTAAAAAAGCGCCAGGACCAGATAGCCGTAGGGCATAAAGTGATAATCCAGAAACCCCAGCAATGCACCGGCTGTCAATAGGAGAATGGACAACAGGGTATAGGTGATCAGTCGTTTGTTTCGGAGCAGGTTGTTTTTCTTACCGATAAAAAAACTGACCCCTATCAACACGAAGCCGAGTAGTGGGTAGATAAGGTATGTCGTAAAAATTGTAATGAGTGTTGGTGACATAATATAAATATGAATAAGTGTTTCTATGTGATGTATAAAAAAATATATTGACCGGATTATTCCAGAAGATGCTCACAATCATTACGTATACTGTAGCTTTTATAAGGGTGCCCCAGGTATTCTGCGTATCTTGAATAGGATATATGTGCTGTCATACTTACAGTTTTATTATTTCTCTTTTTATAAATTTCTGAATGTCTCATGGATCGGGTTATTTCAATTAATCGTCGCAATCCTCGCATGTGATTAACAGAAGATTTGCTTGAAAACATCCCAGTTCGCT
>DALZBD010000327.1:0-5180 GCA_031977515.1 Bacteroides sp.
AGATCTGTTATAGATGTTTTTCGCTATTTCTTCAGCTTTCTTTTTGTCTATTTATTCCCTTTTGGCAGCTCAAATAGCCCGCTATTATCGCTTTCAAAAGAGTAAATAGCCTAAAAATAAACCTAAATAAAGAAACGAGCAAAATTTAAACAGGCTCTTACTTTTTACCCGTCAAATATCCATCGTAAAGCAGGAAGGAAAAAAAGTTTTTGACGAATGGACAACTGGTTGTGACGAGTAGTATGTGTTTTTGGGAACGAATGTCTTATATTTGCCTTTTCAGACAGAAGAACAAAAGAACAGATATTTGTTTTGTGTTTTTTTTGCAGGGCCTGAATTTCCTCCATTCAATTCTTGTGTTCCTTATGTTCTTATGTCCTATATAGATTATTTGTCTTATGAAAAATTACTATTTCAAAAAATACGATAGATTTGTCAATTTGGTATGGGTAGGAGTCTGGATCGGTGTAGGAAGTATCTTCTTTATACAATTCAGTTCACAGATAGACTTTGTACCTGCTACTGTAGCGGCGGTATCTATGATCCTTCTGATCTATCCATTCACAACCTACCTGAGTAAGCACCTTCTGACCCGGGCCATCAGAAAAAGAGAAATAGGTCGTTTCGTTGTCTATTTCATACTTTTTTCTGCTGTGATGTCCTTCTTTCTCGCTGTGGTTGTACAGACCTATTATTACCTGGAACGATCGGGTATTATCGCAGGATCGGGATTACCAGACACAGCAGATACCTTCTATCAGACACTGACAAGTGCCTCACTCATTGCCGTATTTATCAACTTCGGTTTTTGCGGATTGCGTTTTTACGAAGAGAATCTGAAACTGCAAAAGATCCTTATAGATTCGCAACTGGAGATCCTGCATGCGCAGATCAACCCGCACTTCATGTTTAATGTATTGAATCATATCCATGTACTGATGCAGAAAGATGTGGATATGGCATCCGAACTGTTGCTGAACTACTCAGATATACTCCGTTACCAACTGTACAGTGGCAAGAAAGAATATGTGAGACTGGAAGACGAGATCAACTTCCTGAGAAACTACATCGACATAGAAAAAGTACGCTGGGAAGGTAAACTGAATGTCACGACTTCCTGGGTCATTGCAAACGGAAACCAGCTGATCTCTCCTTTACTTTTCATCACTTTTATTGAAAATGCATTTAAACATGTATCGCGATCCACTTCTGAGAAAGGATACATAAAGATCATCTTCCGGCAAGAGAAAGACAACGTGAAACTATGGGTGGAAAACTCCGTTTCATCCTTGAAAAAGGAGAAGAAAGAAGACGCTGGTATCGGACTGGAAAACATTCGTCAACGGTTGAATATATTGTATCCCGGAAAATACAACCTGACCATTGATGAGAAAGAACATATATATAAATCGGAACTCACTATTTACGTTTGACAAAATGGATATGACTCTCCCTCCCTCACCTAAGACACGACTCAGGTGTCTGATCGTAGACGATGAAACCTTTGCTATAGAAGGCATCGAAAACTATATAAACAGGCTCGATAGTCTGGAGGTCACAGCTACCTGTTCCTGTGCAATGGAAGCTATAGAAGTCCTCAAACAGCAGGAAACAGACCTGATGTTTCTGGATATCAATATGCCTCACCTGTCGGGTCTCGAATTTCTGGAGTCCCTGAACAAAGCCCCTCTCACCATCCTTACCACCGCCTATTCGGAATATGCGCTGGATGGATATCGCCTGAATGTGGTCGACTATCTGCTGAAGCCTTATTCTTTCAAGAGATTTTTCCAGGCCGTACAGAAAGCTGTTGACCTGTACGAATCCCGGATTGTCGCCCCGGAGAATAAAGAGAAAAAAGAGTCAGGTATGTATATCCGTCAGGGAGATTGTTTCCAGCACATTCACTGGCAGGATATATTGTATGTAGAGTCTATGCAGAATTACCTGAAACTCTATTTCCAACAGAAGACTTTCGTCATTCATCAGACCATGGCTTCCCTGGAAGAGATGCTGCCTAAAGAGGCGTTTTTCAGAATACACAAATCGTACCTTGTCAATGTATCACGCATTGAAACGATCTCAGGAGGAAGGCTTTTTATAAACGGTACGGAACTACCTGTATCGAAATACAGAAAAGAAGAATTGATGAATACTGTTGTTTATAAGAACCTGATCAGCAAATAAGAGACGATTTATAGGGTGATAAATTACATAGTAATCATTTTAGAGCGTGTTCAGATTTTAGCTCCTACGGATCGTCGGCCTACTTTTTACTCTGCTTTGTCTGATCCGTTTCTATACGCGAATATCTGAGACGCAAATATGCGTCTCTACAAGTGTATTACCTTCAAAAGAAAACACAAACGGTGTAGAGACGCATATTTGCGTCTCCATATTTGCGTCTCAGATATTTGCGTCTCCCTATTTGCGTCTAAAAAATAAAGACATGAGCAAACTTAAAACAGGCCCTAAATGAAAAAGTATTATCTTTACCCGTAAATTATTTATGAATCTTAGTTTATTACGTATGAAGAAAATCATTCTATTATCTGTTCTCACTCTATTCTTACTGGAGGGATGTGTACAAAAACAAACCCCTCAGGCCGGGAAAACCTGTAGCATGAATATTGCGACCTTCAACCTGCGTCTGGACCTGGAGAGTGATGGAGAAAATGCCTGGCCACACCGGAAGGAGATGGTCAAAGACCTTATCCGGTTCCATGAATTCGATATTTGTGGTACACAGGAAGGATTTGCACATATGCTCAAGGGCATTGCCGAATTGGAAAATTACGCATACACAGGAGTAGGACGTGACGATGGAGAAGAGGCTGGCGAACATTCGGCCATTGTCTATCGCACCGATCGTTTTACACTTCTGGACAATGGCGATTTCTGGTTGTCACAGACTCCGGAAGAACCCTCTTACGGATGGGAAGCTGAATACAAGAGGATCTGTTCCTGGGCAAAATTCAAAGACAATAATTGTGACAAAGAGTTTTATTTCTTCAGTGTACATTACGATCATATAGCGAAAGAGGCCCGTCGGGAGTCGTCGAAACTGATGTTGGAACGTGTAAAAACGATTGCGGGAGATCATACATTTTTCGTAACCGGCGATTTCAATGCCACACCCGACAGCGAACCCATGCAGATCATATACGATGCAGGCTGGTGGTACGATTCGAAGGGACTGTCTCAGCTACCGCCATACGGTCCCGAAGGAACTTTCCAGGCATTCAGGATAGATGCCCAACCCAAAGAAAGGATCGATTATATCTTCGTCTCTGAAGGAGTCGGCGTAGACAAATACGGTGTTCTGACGGATATGCGTTACGGTCGTTTCCCCTCCGATCATTTCCCCATCATGATCCGCGTCAATTATTAATACGAAAAGAACTATCAGGAAGGGATATTCGAACATTCGGATATCCCTTTTTTCATTTATATAGTTTTCCTCCCGATCCTTTAGGAAAATAACACAATTTGTATGGTTTCCCCTCTTTATATTTGAAGAAATATTAAAATATTACTATTTATGCGAAAGAGAATCGTACTTTTATGGTTGCTAATCGTTCTGCTCACCTCTTGCGTCAGCCAGTTCAATGCGTTGTCTGTAGATGCAAATATGCGACAAGTAGAATTAGGTATGTCACAATCGGAAGTAATTTCAATTATGGGAAAAAGCTACCAGGTTATTGTCCAGGACCAGGAAAACTGTATCTGGGGCTACAGCAATTACGGAGAAGATGCTATCTACAAATTACGTTTTGAAGATGGAATATTGAAAGGATGGGAAAAGGTATGGTTGAAACGTATTGAAACTCCCTCTCACACTCAACACATCCATACAGAAAATACCAATTAAACAAAAAAAAGACAAATGACAAAACTGACTTTGTTTTTAGAGAGGCCCTGGACAGCCACAATCAATCATCTGAAAACAAAAAGAGCCATTGCGCATCCGGAATGTTGCAATGGCTCACCTTTTTTAAAATACTGATACCGGATCTTATTCTTTCTGAAATACAGTGGCAGCTGCCTGAGCCTTGGGCATAATCAGGATATCCTGCAGGTCTACATGATCGGGTGCGTCTAATACATAGCTGACAGTATCTGCTATATCTTCAGCCGTCAGTGCGTCAAATCCCTGATATACATTTCCTGCCCGCTCCGCATCTCCTTTGAAACGTACCAGAGAAAATTCGGTCTCAGCAGCACCCGGGGCGATCAGTGTTGTTTTGATTCCATAAGGCACAAGTTCCAGACGCATGGCCTGAGACAGAGCACGCACGGCGTGTTTGGTGGCACAATAGACATTGCCATTGGGATAAACCTCCCGCCCGGCGATGGAACCGATATTGATGATATGTCCGCACTTACGCTCCACCATGCGCGGAGAGACGACACGTGTCACATACAGAAGTCCTTTTACATTGGTGTCGATCATACGCTCCCAATCATCCACATTTCCTTCGTGGATCGGTGACAGCCCAACAGCCAGTCCCGCATTGTTGATGAGTATATCCACATCCTGCCATTCCTCCGGAAGATCTCCGAGATTTTTCTCTACTTCTGTATAACTACGAACATCAAAACAAAGAGTCAACACGTTTGTCTCTTTTTCCAGTTCGTCCTTTACTTCCTCCAATCGCTCCTTTCTTCTGCCTGTAAGGATCAGGTTATAGCTCTCTTTGGCCAGCTTACGGGCAATGGCCTCGCCAAATCCGGAAGTGGCTCCGGTAATAAGTGCAATCCGCTTCATACGTAATAAGTTTATGCGTTCATGCAACAAAGTTAATTTTTTTATTCAGAACCTCAATGATACAGGATATATGTTTCCTGACTTTCGGGTTTACACAGGCTGGTCACCAGGAAGCATATTGCCGTATCTCAAAACATGAATCCCCTACAGGGGTCACCGGCAGTACTTTAGAAATTCCGTTTTCGGATCCTGCTCATTCATTCAGTGTTAAATGTATTCAATGAATTTACCTGAACAGGAAAATCCGGCGATTGAGTAATACCCATTCACAGGGGTTTTCCGGATATATCCTCAGATGAAATTCAAACCATACGCCCGCTAATTTGTTGTGAGTAGGAACAAAATCCAATAGATTATGATACAGGAGCAAGAAACAAAAGAGAAGATCCGCTGGTATACATTCGATACCCAG
>DALZBD010000328.1:0-5160 GCA_031977515.1 Bacteroides sp.
GGAGTGTGGACTATGCCTGAGCACCAGACTCAGGAACTTGCTTATGGTTCTTTTTTCCTTTTCTTTCATATTCATTCAAAATCATATACATATACATCGAGGTCTTTTTCAAGTAATGTACGGCTTATTATCTCTAATGCATGACTGCCCGTATCAAGCAGGAATGCTTTCAGTTCCGGATGCTGTGCGAATTTGTGGTAATTGCCCTCTGCTACCAGTGCAAAACCGTTTGCTTCCCAGCATTGCTGATCAAAGCCTTTCATTTTTTTGCCGAGTTGCTTGGCCTCTTTGGGAGTGGAAGTCTGCAGGATCTTCGGTATCATCTCTCCGTCTCCGAAGAGTTCGGCTTTCTTTGCCATCATCCAGTGCTCCGCGGTGGCATAGCGCACCCCGTCTACCGCAAAAGATGCGTGCCACCACTGGCTGAAACAGGATTTGCCCACGCTGCCATCTTTATTGGGCGTATGCCCCCAGAAAAAGTAGAATTTCACCTTCTCTTTGCGGTTCACTCTGTTGAGCAACCAGTCGAGAGTATAAGTTGGTTTTTCCATATGTTGTTCGTTGCAGAAATTGTTTGGCTGGTGTATGTCTCTTTATGAGGATTTATGACCTGTCTGCCAGATAGAAAAAATGAAAATAATTTCTTAGTTTTTCATTGTACCAGAGCACTGCGAACCAGATGGCTACCCCCGTAAAGTAGGCAAGGTTGCCCAGCAACAGAGTAGGTTGTACAATGGCTTCATTATAGGACGGCTCGAACAACCAATCCCACCAGTATGCACCATACCCTATTTCCCACAGTCTGAAACTATAGATCGGCAAAAGGATCAGCAGATACGTCAGAAGACCTGTTGTCCCCGTAATCACAGCAAGCAGTATCGAACGCCGGTAATCACGTATCAACACCCCTCGGGTTGTCAGTAACCACATGGCCATTGCACCGGCAATAAACGGATAGAGAATGAATGGTATAAATCCTGTGGAAAGCACACTGTTGTATGCAAATAAAAAGATAAAATAAAGTACCAACCGCAGGGCAATCAGCCAGCGCATTTTCGTCCTTCCCAGTCTTAGCTTTTCTATGGTCTGTGTGCCATTGTCCAGATTCAAAAACAGATCGTAGGCCCCGTCGTGATAATTCCGGGCAAGCTCTACGGCATTTTTTCCGTACTGGTGGTCTCTGGCAAAGCGGTCTGCCCCGTATTTCAATAACAGTTTGATCATATCTGTGGCATCTCCCCGGATATACTCATTATAGTTTGATGCCTGCACTGCACCGTCAATGGCATCTTGCAGAGGCAGAGGGTATGCCACTTTCGCAGGACATGGATTGGGATCGGCACCGTGTTTCAATAACAGTTCTGCCATGTCCAGACCATCGTTTGTGACAGCACAGATCAGTGGAGTCATTCCCCTATGATCGATATGATTGATGTCCGCGCCTGCTTTCAACAACCTTTTCACTTCTCTTTTGTTTTCCTGTCTTATGGCTTCCATCAGTTTTTCGTTCAAATCTTCCATATTACATGTGTTTATTGGTCCTGAGAGAAACCCTGTTCCTGTCTCCATAATGCTTCCTGATGTTCGGATATATGGTAAGCATAGTATTCATCAAACCATCCGTCATGTGCCATGGAGTAGTGCCGACCCCGGTAGGCTCTGAAAATCTTTTCTGCCCTTTGCTCCGGTGTAGCATACAGCCTGAATACCAACATACCCCATTTTTTATCTTTCTCTATTTTATTGTGGCTATATCCATACCCATACAGTACTTTGTCTTTCCGGCGGGAGTAGCAAAACAACTCTGATCTCAGATCCTGATCATCTTCGCGATACGCTGCCCAGATCTCTTCATTCCCTGCTATGGGCGGGAAATAACCTTCGGTATCCAATAGCCGGAAGAGCTTATTGAAAGTTGTGCAGTTTTCGGGAATTACAAATTCCATTTTATGTGTGGCCATATCGTCCGCTGCACACACACTGTCTCTGTCGATCAGGATCTTCATGGCAATCGTTTCATATAAATCATCTGTTACACTCTTCTCACCAACAAGGGGAGCACGTTACAATTCAAAATAGAATCCCTGTCGGCTCAGCTCTTCGTATCGCTTTTTGTCGAAACTGTATAGTTTAGGTGCCCGATGCGGAGCACCTGCCACCACTTCGTTGCGATCGATCAGCAGACCGTAGCCCAGCATCTTTTTCCGGAAGTTGCGCCTGTCCAGGGTCATCTGCAATACAGTCTCGTAGAGCAGGTGCAACTCGGGGAGGGTAAAGCGTTCGGGAAGCAATTCGAAACCGATAGGCTGGTAAGTGATCTTACCCTTCAGCCGTTCTACAGCTTTTTTCAGGATCAAGGCATGGTCAAAAGCCAGTTCCGGAACTTCAGATACAGCAAACCAGTGTACCGTGGTAGTATCTGTTCCTGCTTTGGCTTCATAGTCCGACAGCTTCACCAATGCATAATAAGCTATACTGATCACCCGGTAGCGCGGGTCGCGCTCTACAGCCGTGAAGGTATAGAGCTGTTCCATGAAGATATCTTCCAGGCAGGTCTCTTTTTTCAGTATGCGTCGGGCGCAGCTATCGGCGTCTTCGTGCAGGTTGATAAACCCACCCGGCAAAGCCCATTTCTGTTTGTAGGGGTCAATTCCACGCTCAATCAACAAAACCTTTAATTGGCTCCCGTCAAAACCGAATATCACACAGTCAGTGGTGACCGCCGGGCGGGGATATTCGTGCCATTGTCTGATTGGTTCACTCATAGGATATATGGTGCTAAGTGTAATTTTGACGCAAATATAATTCCTTTATTTGAAGCGCCAAATAAAATAGAGTAATTTTTACGCAAAGGTGTTGGGCTTTTAGGAATAAAGAGATATCAGGGATTTTCCAGCCACATAGCGATGCAGCTATCCTGAACATATTGCCAGGATACATGTATAATGAACCTACAACCGATCTGCATCTGGCAGAGATAAGAAACCGCGCTACGGTTGGTCTCAACGATTGTGCCTATTCCCCTTTTTCACTCACCTGTTGCTCCAGACACAGGCTTTCCTTTATAAACTATACTTCCTCCGGTAATCTCTTTCCAGGCTCCGTTGCGGTTTTCCGTTGTTTGTATTCTTTCGGCGAATAGTTCATACTGTCTTTAAACACCTTACTGAAATACTGCGGTGTAGTGAACCCGCACATATACGCCACCTCCGACACGGTATATTTGTCTGTATCCAGCAGTTGTAACGCGCGTTTTAATCTCATATTCTTCACAAAATCGGTCGGCGTCAGCCCCACGATCGCCTTCAGCTTCCGGTAGAATACCGTGCGGCTCATGCTCATCGCATCCGCCAGGTCGTCGATGCGGAACTCCGAATTCTGCATCTGCTCTTCCACACTGGAGATCACGTTCCGGATAAAATCATCGTCAAAACTGGTCACCTGCGGTGCAGAGGGAGCCAGCTGGTCGATATCCACTGTGCCTTTCGCAGGTGTCGGCGCAACAGTCTGTCCGGTATAGAACTCATACAGCATCCGCCGCTGCCGGAGGATAGACTGGAGGCGTGCTTTCAGATAGACCGAACTGAACGGTTTGCTGATGTAGTCGTCCGCCCCATATTCCAACCCCTGTATGCGGTCTTCCACAGAAGCCTTGGCAGACAGCAGGATCACCGGAATGTGCGACGTATCGTGGTTCTCCTTCACCTTTTTCAGGTACTCAATACCATCCATCTCCGGCATCATGATATCACTGATCACCACATCCGGGATATGCTCCCGGGTCAGTTGCAATCCCTGTTTGCCGTCACAAGCCTCCAGCACCTGATATTCCCTGCCAAGAACGTTACTGATGAAGGAGCGCAACTCCTCGTTGTCTTCTATGATCAGTACCGTGGTCTCCTTTTCCTGACTTGCTTCCGGCAGGACAATCTGTTCGTCTGTTTCCTGCATGCTGTGGTCTGTAGTATGCGCGTCTCCTGGCTGGTCTTTCAGGATAAACTCTACCTGACTGTCGGAGGTAAACCTGTCATACGTCTTCGGCAGCCGGATAGAGAAATTACTGCCTTTGCCCGGCGAACTCTCTACCTGTATATCTCCGTGCAGCAACACCAGCAATTCCTTCACCAGCGACAGGCCGATCCCTGTCGAAAGTCCGGTATTGAAATGATGATTCGTCTCGAACCGGGCAAACAACTTCGTGGCCTGACTGATCTGGAATCCTTTGCCTTCGTCTCTGACACTCACCAGCAGGTGCTGGTCGTCGGAATCGATATTCACTACGATCGCTTTGTGATTCGGCGTATACTTGAAAGCATTCGAAAGCAGGTTGAAGACAATCTTCTCCAGTTTGTCCACATCCGTATATATCTTGAGTTCAGACGTGGCACACTCCAGCCTGAAGTCAATGTCCTTTTGCTGGGCGATGGAGCGGAAACTCTCGTACACCTGCCTCAGTACCGCCACCACATCCGTATATTCGATATACACCTTCATTTTGTTGTTCTGTATCTTCCGGAAGTCCAGGATCTGATTGATCAGTTGCAACATCCGGTCCGCATTGCGCTTGACCACCTGCATGTTCCGGTTTCCCTCTTCCGATAGATGTTCCTGTTCCATCACCTCCTCGATGGGGTTCACGATCAGTGTCAACGGCGTGCGCAATTCGTGGCTGATGTCTGTGAAGAAGCGCAGCTTCAGATTGGTCAGGCGCTGTTCAAAATCCACTTTACCGCGCAGGTTGGCAATATACAGGACGATCCGGGTGATGGCAATGATCAATAGTACGATCAGTAGCAGATACAAGGCCACCGCCCAACTCGTCTCTTTGAACCGGGGTTTCACCCGGATGTGCAGGGATGTATCGTTGTCTACCCATACCCCGTCTCCGTTGGTCGATCTCACCTTCAACTCATAGCTTCCCGCAGGCAGTCCGGTGAATGTCGCCGACCGGGTCTTTCCGATATGTATCCACTGATCGGTGAGCCCCGTAATCTGATAGGCATATTCGATCCCTTCCGGGTTGGTATAGTCCAGCGCTGCAAAAGTCACCATGATGTTGCGTTCGGCAGGTGTCAATACCAGTTCCCCCTTTTTGCTGTCCAGCGGTTCCTTGCGGTAGCTGCCATCCAGGTAGAGGTTAATGTCCGAAAACACGACCGG
>DALZBD010000329.1:0-5159 GCA_031977515.1 Bacteroides sp.
AGAGAAAGGCATTTTTGAAACCTATACATTTGAAGTCGGGCGGCTCGACAGGCAGCAACTGGCAGAGAGCGAGTTGAACCCGCTGAATGAATTTCAACAGCGGGCATATAACGCCATACAAACCGCTTTCCAACAGAAAAATGTCTGCCTGCTGCAAGGCGTCACCGGCAGTGGAAAAACAGAGGTATATATTCACCTGATCCGGGAGGCGCTGGAACAGGGAAAGCAGGTATTGTACCTGTTGCCCGAGATAGCCCTGACCACACAGATCACCACCCGGCTGAAGCGGGTATTCGGCAACCGCCTGGGTATCTATCACTCCAAATATCCCGATGCCGAGCGGGTGGAGATGTGGCAGAGCCAGTTGCAGGAAGGAAAAGAATACGATATTATCCTCGGAGTGCGCTCTTCGGTATTCCTCCCTTTCCGTCGGCTGGGATTGGTGATCGTGGACGAAGAGCATGAGACTACATACAAACAACAGGATCCTGCACCCCGTTACCATGCCCGCAATGCGGCGATCATGCTGGCCTCCTATTATGGAGCACGTACCTTGCTGGGCACAGCTACTCCGTCGGTAGAGAGTTGGTACAATGCCATGGAGGGCAAATACGGGATGGTGTTGCTCAACGAACGCTACAAAGAGATGCGCCTGCCGCAGGTGATCCCGGTGGATATCGGTGAGTTGCTTCGCAAGAAGCGGATGACCGGGCAGTTTTCTCCGCTATTGGTGGAACATATTGCCGGAGCATTGTCCCGCAAAGAACAGGTGATCCTCTTCCAGAACCGCCGGGGATTTGCCCCGATGATCGAATGCCGTACCTGTGGATGGGTGCCCAAATGCAAGCATTGCGACGTGAGTCTGACCTATCACAAGGGGATGAGGCAACTGACCTGTCACTATTGCGGGTATACCGAGGCAGTACCGCGCAGTTGTCCCGCCTGTGAGGGGCAGGAACTCAATCCACAGGGATTCGGTACAGAGAAGGTAGAGGAGGATATCCGTACCCTCTTTCCGCAGGCAAAGGTGGCCCGTATGGATCTGGATACGACCCGTACCCGTGCGGCCTACGAAAAGATCATTGCCGACTTTGAACAGGGAAAAACCGATGTATTGATCGGCACGCAGATGGTATCGAAAGGGTTGGATTTTGATCATGTGAGTGTAGTAGGTATCCTGAACGCGGATACGCTGATGAACTATCCCGACTTCCGAGCTTACGAACGGGCGTTCCAGCTGATGGCGCAGGTATCGGGGCGTGCGGGCCGGAAGAACAAACAGGGTACGGTGATCCTGCAGACCCGCAGTTTCGAACATCCCCTGATCGCGCAGGTGATGGCCAATGACTATACGGCTATGGTGAAGGGGCAGCTTTCCGAACGCAGCCTGTTTCACTATCCACCCTATCACCGCCTGGTGTATGTCTATCTGAAAAACCGCAACGAGCGTCTGCTCGATCTGATGGCACGCACCATGGCTGCGCGTCTGCGGGCGATCTTTCACAACCGAGTGCTGGGGCCCGATCATCCTCCGGTGAAGCGGGTGCAGAACCTGTATATCAAAAAGATCGTGGTGAAGATCGAGGCGGGTGCTCCTCTGGGGCAGGTACGGGAACTGCTCCAGCAGGTGCAGCAGGGGATGCTGGCCGAGGAACCGTTTAAATCGCTGATTGTCTATTACGATGTAGACCCTGTGTGATTTACGATTGAAAATTGTGTAGAGACGCATATTTGCGTCTCAAATACTGAAAGATGAATATATAAACAGGTCTTTTATCAGATAATATTTATTCAATATACAATCTTATGAAAAAGAAAATATTATTTGTCTGTCTGGGAAATATCTGCCGGTCTTCTACGGCCGAAGGGATCATGCGCCGGTTGGTGGAGGAAGCCGGCAGGGAAGGGGAGTTTGAAATAGACTCTGCCGGTATATTGTCTTACCACGAGGGAGAATTGCCCGACTCCCGTATGCGGGCTCATGCCGCCCGTCGGGGATACAACCTGACCCATCGTTCGCGTCCGGTGGTTACCGATGATTTTTATCACTTCGACCTGATCCTGGGGATGGACGATCGTAACCTGCAGGATCTGCACGACCGTGCCCCCTCGCCGGAGGAGGAAAAGAAGATCGGGCGGATGACCGACTACTGTACCCGGATAGAGGCAGACCATGTACCCGATCCTTACTACGGCGGTGCCGAAGGATTCGAGCGGGTGATCGATCTGCTGGAGGATGCCTGCGAGGGACTGCTTACTTCTTTAACTCGGGATAACTGATCCGGGTGTGGTAGATCGTCCGTAGTTTCTCTTTGAACACATTCTTCACCGTGGCAATGTCTTTGAAGGTGATCGGACACTCTTTGAAGAAGCCCTCCTGCACCTGCGAGTCGATGATCTTGTCGACCAGATTGCCTATGCTCTCTTCCGTGTATTCCGGCAGGCTGCGTGAAGCAGCTTCTACAGCATCCGCCATCATCAGGATAGCCGTCTCTTTGGTGAAGGGATTAGGACCCGGATAGGTGAAAAGTGCATCGTCCGGCTCTTCGTCGGGATGCTCATTTTTCCAGGAGATGTAGAAGTATTTGGTCTTGCCCGTACCGTGGTGGGTACTGATAAAGTCTTTGATCACCTGCGGCAGGTTGTGCTTCTCTGCCAGTTTTAGTCCGTCCGTCACATGCCCGATGATCACCTGTGCACTCTGTTCGTAACTGAGCGACTTATGCGGATTGATGCCACCGATCTGATTTTCCGTGAAGAACGCCGGATTCTCCATCTTACCGATATCGTGGTACAACGCTCCGGTACGCACCAACTGGCTCTTGGCACCGATGCGGTTGGCCGCTTCCGCCGCGAGATTGGCTACCTGCATGGAATGCTGGAAAGTGCCCGGAGTGGTTTCTGTCAGTCGGCGCAGCAGGTCGTTGTTGATGTTGGAGAGCTCTACCAGAGTCACGTTGGAGGTGAAGCCGAAAGTCTTTTCCAGCATAAACAGCAGCGGATAGGTGAAAAGGAGCAACGCACCGTTGATCATGAAATAGATATACATCTTGATGTTCAGCTTCGACAGGTCGCTCTCAATGATCAGCTCGTAGGCAAAATAGACCAGGAAATAGCTGAGTACCACAAAGAGGGTGGTACGGAAAAGCTGCGAACGTTGCGAGAGTTCGCGCAGGCTGAATATCCCTACCAGACCGGCTACGATCTGAAGGATCAGGAACTCGTGCGGGTAGGCCATCGTGACGGAGCAGATGATCATCGTCAGGACATGCGCCATGAAGGCAGTGCGTGAATCCAGGAAGATACGTATGATCATCGGCAGCATGGCATACGGGATGATGTATACGTCAAATACCGGATGCTGGCTGGCCAGTGAGGTGATCACACAATAGAAGATGATCAATAGGAAGAGTAGCAGGAGGCTGCGCCGCTTGTTGTAATAGTCTTTCCGGAACAGCTCTACATAGAGCATAAAACAGAGGATCATGATACTGACCAGCAGGATCTGACCTCCCAGTATCACCCGTTTCTGGGTGGCGGAACTGCTGCGTTTGTTGGTCTCCTCACGCAGGGATTCCAGGATATTGTACGTATTACGGGTCACGATCTCTCCGCGGTCTATGATCTTCTGGCCACTGAGTACTACTCCGCTGGCGCGGGAATAACTGTTGAGCATCTCCTGCCGGGCCGTCTCTGTATGTTGGCGGTCGTAGGTCAGGTTGGGAGAGATGTATTCGTTGAGGGCACATTGGCGCAGGATTTCCGGGTTGTAACGCAGTGTGTCGGCATTCAGGATATACTCATACGCCTCCTTTACGGAAAAAATACCATCCGTCATCCGTATGCTCGATTCTTTCCCTTCTATGACACGGATCGAGGTAATACTATCCTGATACAGCATCTGTATATCCTCTGTGGAAAGTATGCCCGAGAGGTATACCTCGGAGAGTTTGCGTTGAATGTGACGGATATAGTCTGTGGAGGGCAATATGGTGCGCAGGTAGCTATTGTAGTTGTTGCGCAACTGGTCGACTTCCTCTTTTTCCACATTGGGGTGCAATACAAAATAGGGTTGGAAGTGCGTCATCAGGCTATCCGTCTCCCGCTTGATCACAGCATCCTCTTTGTAGATGGGGAAGTCGAAGGTAGCGATCAACTGTCCGTATTTCCAGGGTTTGTTGATGTCAAACTGATAGCCGAAGTCATCATCCCTGGGTAGAAAATAGACAATAACAGCAACTGTCGCTATAAAAATCAGTATTTTATATAGCAAATCCCTGTAGGAGAAACTTTTTTTTCTTTTCGTCTGGTGCATAACCCGCTCTATTTTTTGCGAAAAGTACAAAAAAAAACAATAGTGTAGAAAAAAAGATTTAATTTTGCCGGGATTATAGGGCCTATAAGGATTATTTGTGGAAAATTAAACAGGCCCTCGGATACATGTGTGTATGTATTCAATCGTAAATCGTAAATCCGTAAATCGTAAATGACATGATGTCAGATAGAAAAGTGAGGGTTCGTTTTGCCCCCAGCCCGACCGGTGCACTCCATATCGGAGGTGTACGTACCGCATTGTACAATTATCTTTTTGCCAGACAGCACGGAGGCGATCTGATCCTGCGGATCGAAGATACCGACTCTACCCGCTTTGTGCCGGGTGCGGAGGAATACATCCTCGACTCTTTCCGCTGGCTGGGCATCACTTTCGACGAAGGAGTGGGGGTGTCTCAGGAAGGAAAATACGGTCCTTATCACCAGTCGGAGCGGCGGGATATTTACAGGAAGTATGTACAGATCCTGCTGGATAACGGCAAAGCCTATCTGGCTTTTGATACGCCGGCAGAACTGGATGCGAAACGCCAGGAGATCCCCAACTTTCAATACGATGCGGCTACCCGCATGGGGATGCGCAACTCACTGACTCTTTCCGGAGAAGAGGTAAAAACACTGGTGGAGAGCGGTACGCCTTATGTGGTGCGTTTCCGTATCGAACCGGGAGAAGATGTGGTGGTGAATGACCTGATCCGTGGGGAAGTAAAAATAAACTCTTCGGTATTGGACGATAAAGTCCTGTTCAAGTCTTCCGATCAATTGCCTACTTATCACCTTGCCAATATTGTGGATGATCATCTGATGGAGATCAGCCATGTGATCCGTGG
>DALZBD010000330.1:0-5137 GCA_031977515.1 Bacteroides sp.
GATAGTTTGCTTTATATATATTGTATTACCAATCGTACATAGCAAAGCGTCCCCGCCTCTGCAAGACTGCCGATAGTTTACTTTATATATACGTTGTCTCTTCAATCGTACATCGTAAATTGCGAAGCGTTCCCTATTTTTTTTCTTCTTTGTGTGTGCAGATGATCTGATTGTCAAATTCGAGACTGATCCGTGAATACTTGTTCCATCCTACTTTGTTGAGCCCCTTTTCATAGAAGGTTTTCAGACGGGACAGTTTTTTGTCAAACCGATCTATTTTACCCAGAAAGACGATATGATCTCCCACACGGGGTACCAATTCTATTTCTCCGTCGGAGCGCACATGGATCTGTTCGATCTGTGCGTTCCAGAACTTATTCTTTTGCAAAAATACACCAAAGTTATATAATTCCCTCATTGCAAAGGACTTTTCTATATGCCCTGTGGCTACGGCAAGGTGAGCCACGCATTTGGTATCGGGAGGCATCACTGCTCCTTTGTTGTCTATGTAATAGTTTTCTCCGTTGCGACCCATGATCCGGATGATCGGTATGCGTTGTGTGACTTCTACTACAACTTTGCCGTTGGGAGTTTTGTAGCATTCCACCTGATCGATCAACGGATGGTCGGATAGCTCCTCTTCCAACAGTCCTGTGCGAATCTCCTCCATCTTGCTTCCTACCGGATAGATATCTTTCTTCTGAAGAATATCCGCGACTTCATTTTTGGTGATGAAGCCGGTGTGCAAGCTATCTTTCAGGACAAGTTCGAGATCCCGGCAAACCTGATCGACAGGCTTGCCGTTGAGGGTGGTCATGGCCATGATCAGATAGGCAATGAGCACCAGCATGACAGACAGAAGGAGGAGTCGTTTGATCATGTTTTTATCGGTTTTCAAGCATCCGGCTGATGGCTGCGGAGTGGTTTTCTATATCACCGGCTCCAAGCGTGATCAGCACTTCGATGGGTTTATCTGCTAAATAAGTAACAATCTCTTCTTTGGGACATATACAAGCCGGGGTATCGGCAGGAAGATGATCCAGGATTAGCTGGCTGGTCACTCCCGGGATAGGCAACTCCCGTGCCGGATAGATCTCTGTAAGTATTACTTCATCGGCCAGCGAGAGGCTGTCTGCGAACTCTTTGTAGAAGTCCTGTGTACGACTGTATAGGTGGGGCTGAAAGACAGCTGTGATCTTTCTGCCTGCATACAGCTCCCGGATAGAGGCGATACTCTGATATATTTCCGACGGATGGTGAGCGTAATCGCTCAGGTAGACTATCCGGTCGTTTTTTACTTTGAAATCGAAGCGGCGGTCTACTCCCCGGAAAGAGGCCATGCCCCGACCAATCTCTTCGGCTGTCACACCGTTGAGCCAGGCGATTGCCATGGCGGCTACTCCGTTTTCTATGTTGATGCTTACGGGTACACCCAGCTCAATGTCGTTGATACGCACATCGGGTCCTACAAAATCGATAAGGATGGTGCCGTTTCCGATACGGATATTCTCTGCGTGGAAGTCTCCTTCGTTGCGTGCATAGCTGTAGAAGCGAACTCCCTCCCGCAGGCGGGGTTCCAGGGAGATACCTTTGCGGTAAAGGAGTACTCCACCCGGCTGGATCAGTGAAGTGTACTGGGCAAAACTTTCGAGATATGCTTCTTTCGTTCCGTAAATATCGAGGTGATCGGGATCAGTGGAGGTGATCACGGTCATGTACGGAGAGAGCCAATGGAAAGAGCGGTCAAATTCGTCGGCTTCGATGACTACATACGGACTTTCCGGAGCCAGCAACAGATTGGTTTCGTAATTCTTTGAGATTCCTCCCAGGAAGGCATTGCACTGTACGTGTGACTGGTAGAGCAGGTGTGCCAGCATGGTAGACGTAGTTGTTTTCCCGTGTGTACCTGCCACACATAAACCTCTGGAAGAGCGGGTGATGAGGCCTAATACCTGCGATCGTTTTTGTATTTCAAATCCCTGTTCGCGGAACCATGTGAGTTCCTGGTGATCCTGTGGAACTGCCGGTGTGAATACCACCAGTGTACTCTCCTTATCTTTATAATGATCCGGTATCAGAGCCGGATTGTCTTCGTAATGGATCTCCGCACCTTCGGCTATCAATATCTCCGTCAGTTCACTGGCGGTGCCGTCGTAGCCACCTACCTTCTTTCCCTGAGAGAGAAAGTAGCGTACGAGTGCACTCATCCCGATGCCACCGGCACCGATGAAGTAAACGGAGTGTATGTGTTCTGGCTGCATAGTTGTCTTTCTTTGTTATTCCTTATTTTTTCTCCTGTTCCCGTGCCAGGGATATGACCTCCTGAGCAATGATGCGTGCCGAGTCGGGAAGCGCAAGCGTAGCAATGTGACGGCTCAGGCTCTCCAGTTTGTCATCGTCATGGATCGTGTCCAGTGCCGTATCCAGTAATCTCTCTACGGCTTCGGTATCTTTCACGTAGATAGCTGCCTCTTTCTGTACGAGAGCCATCGCGTTCTGTGTCTGATGGTCTTCCGCCACATTGGGCGAAGGCACCAGGATCACCGGTTTATGAAGCAGGCAAAATTCGGAAATAGAGCCTGCTCCCGCACGTGAGATCACCAGATCGGCTGCTGCGTATGCTTTTGCCATGTCGCTGATGAAGTCGGATACATACAGATTGCGGATCTTTCCCTGTGCTGCTTCAAACTTTTCTACCGTCTGTTTGATGTCGGGATAATATATTTTTCCGGTCTGCCAGATAAACTGTACGTCCGATGCAGCGATCTTTGCCAGCTGCGTGCTGAACGTCTCGTTGATGGTACGTGCCCCGAGGCTGCCTCCTAAGATCAGGATCACTTTTTTATCCGGAGCAAGGCCGAAAAAACTTACTGCTTCTTCCCGGCTGATGGTGGTCTGAACCAACTCCTGACGTACCGGGTTTCCGGTAAGAATGATCTTGTCTGCCGGGAAGAAACGTTCCATTCCTTCGTAGGCCACACATATTTTCCGGGCACCCTTTGCCAGTAACTTGTTGGTCACCCCGGCGTAGGAATTCTGTTCCTGGATCAGGGTGGGTATACCCATCGACCCTGCGGTCTTCAGCGTAGGGCCACTGGCGTATCCGCCTACTCCTACGGCTACTTGCGGACGGAATTCACGGATGATCTTCCGGGCTTTCCGCTGGCTGATCATCAGTTTCCACAATACGCTGATGTTTTTCCAGAGCCTTTTCCGATCGAAGCCTGCTACAGGCAGACCGATGATGCGATAACCTGCATCCGGCACGCGTTGCATTTCCATTCTTCCTTCGGCCCCCACAAACAGAATGTCGGTTTCGGGTTCCAGTTCACGTATCGCGTTGGCAATAGAGATGGCCGGGAAAATATGTCCTCCCGTTCCTCCTCCGCTGATGATGATTTTTAATGCCATTTTCTTTGTTAGGTTTAGTTTTGATTATCTGTCTTCACTCATAAACTCTGCGTCACTGTTGAGGATCGGTGCAGTGGGTTCGGCCGCCTGTGTAGTGGGCTCAGGTATGGCTTCCACGATCTGTGCCGTCTGCAGCATTTCCTGCTGTTTACGATCTTCTTCCAGTTTCAGTGTGTATCGGCTTACGCTGAGTATCATGCCGATGTATGCACAGTTGATAAAGGTACTGGTACCTCCTTTGCTCACCAGTGGTAGGGGTTGCCCGGTGACCGGAAAGAGCCCTACAGCCACCATCATGTTGAGTATAGCCTGAGAGACGAGCATCAGGGCGATACCCATGACCAGGAAAGCCGGGAAAGTACGTTCACACTTCTGCGCGATCCTGCCTGCACGGATCAGGATACATATATATATAAATACCATCGGGATGCATCCGAGGATCAATCCGAGTTCTTCGATGATGATGGCGAATATAAAGTCCGAAAAAGCCTGGCTCAGGAAGTCGCGTTGTACCGAGTTGCCCGGTCCTTTCCCTGCAAGGTGGCTGGTGGCTATGGCAATGCGGGCATGTGCTACCTGTCCGTTCTTGTCTATATCGAACTGGGCGGCCGGGATTTCTTCTTTGTCGGCAAAATGAATGATCCTGCTCTTCCAGGTGGCCAGACGGTGAAGCAGAGGAACTTCCGTATCCTGGGGGATGATCATGATCACGGCAAAAGTGAGTCCTCCGATCAGGATCAGCGAACCAAACAGCTTGGCCATCTGCTTCATAGCTACCCGCCCGATAAACATCATCAGCACTACCACTGTGAAGAGCAGCATGGCTGTCGAGAGGTTTTCCGGTGCGATAAGCAGACAGATACCGCAGGTGATGATGAGGATAATTTTAAAAGCCTGCGGCTGTGCTCCCTCTTCGTTCTGCTTCTTGGACAGTATAAATGCTGTGGCAATGATCACTGCCATCTTGGCCAGCTCAGAGGGCTGGAACTGTATTCCCATGAATGACATCCAGCGGGCGGCTCCGTTGACACGGTCGCCGGTGATAATCCCCATGGCAGTGACAAAGATCAGCATGATCGCTGAAATCGGCAATAGGAACAGCGGGAATACCTGGAACCATTTGTAGGGAATGTGATGCATCAGCACAACGATCACTACCCCCACGGCCAGGAAGATGGTATGTTGGGTAATAGGCCCCCAATGGTCTCCCGTCTTGTAGGTAAGGGTACTGGCTGCACTGAATACTTCGATGATGGAGATCAGGCAGAGTGCCATGAAAAGTATCCAGATGATCTTATCGCCTTTGAATATGTTCCTCAGTAGATCCATTTATAACTTTTTTACACATTGTTTGAATTGTCTTCCACGATCTTCATAACTTTCGAAAAGATCAAAGGAGGCGCAACAGGGACTGAGCAATACAGTCTCTCCTTTCTGCGCCATGTGATAGGCTGCTTCCACCGCATCCTTCATGCTCTTTACATCTGCTACGGGCAACCCCATTTCGTCGAAGAATGCATGCAGTTTGCTGTTGTCTGCTCCGAGATATACCAGTCCGGAACACTTTTCGCGTACCAGGTCGGCGATCTCGGTATAGTCATTTCCTTTGTCTTTGCCACCCAGGATCAGTACGGTTTTGGTGGGCATGCTTTGCAGGGCGTACCAGCAGGAATTGACATTGGTGGCCTTGGAGTCATTGATAAAATCAATCCCCCGCACCCGGGCT
>DALZBD010000331.1:0-5136 GCA_031977515.1 Bacteroides sp.
TGATGTACTTGTAGAGACGCAAAACTTTGCGTCTCAAAGACACAAGCAAAATTTAAATAGACTTCAGGTTTACCAATAATAAGAAAAAAATTACTTTTGTCTTCATTAAATGGCTGACAGGTACTACAAATTGTCTTCCCTATCATTAAAAAACTGTTATCTATGAGAATGTATTTAAAATCACTGTTTTTTCTGTTTCTGATCTCTCAGCATATATCTCTTCCGGCACAGGAAGAGAAACCTTCGATCCGGGTCATTTGCGATTATAATAATCTGAAGGCAGGAGAAGTGTTTGTCATCAGCTATCAGACGACTGTGATACCCGAAAAGTTTATCGAGCCCGATCTGAAGTCTTTCCTGGTCAAAACACCCCGTCAGGTCAAAGAAATCTCCCTTGTATCTACCTCCAATACAGGAGAAAAGGAGCATTATCATTTTTCATTTTATTATGAGGTACAGGCAGAAGAATCAGGTACCTATATCATCCCTCCGGCAGAAATGATCTATCAGGGAGAAACCTACAAAAGTAAATCCAAAAAGATTGTGGTTTATCCGCGTATTCCTTTGGAACAAATAAAACATACCGTGTCGGTTTCTAACCGACCTGTCATACTTCATGAATACCTGTGGTGGAGGCTAAGGGTCAGTTTTAACGAAAAACCGGATGCTCCTCCTGTGTTTGAATGGCCCGCTGAGATCGTTTTTTCAGAGCCTTTTTCAGAACCTTCCTTCCACACCTCTCTTAGTATTGTAGACGGACAACGAATTTCTTCTTATTCCTATGATTTTATATTTATGGCTACAGCGGTTGGTAGCTACACGTTACCTGCAACAACAATTCTGTTTAACGGACAGGAATATACACTGGATGCATATACTTTTGAGATAACTCTTACTGGGGAGGATAGCTCCGAATAAGACCTGAATTCTATTCTTCTTTACTCTTCTCCGAGATCAGCAGCAACTTGTCTCCGATCTGAAGTTCCAGCGAACCGTTGGGGATCAGGAATTCATCCTTGCGTTTTACGATCATTACGAGTGCCCCTTTGGGCAGGGTCATGTCTTTCAGTGTATTTCCCTGTTCGATCATTTCCGGAGTCACCGTCATGTCCGAGAGGTCGCTATCTATCTCTTCGGGAAGTTCGACACCGAATTCATTGCCTGTTTTCTCCAACGGTATAGAGAGGTTCAGGGCGCGGGCCATGCCGGAGACAGTAGTGCCCTGAATTACCAGGGAAAGGATCGTAATAAAGAATACAATATTAAATATCAGGTTGGAACCTTCTACATTCGCTACTACCGGATAAGTAGCAAAAATAATAGGTACGGCTCCACGCAATCCTACCCAGGAGACGAACAGCTTCGAACGGAGGTTTATCTTCCGGAAAGGCAGCAGGCACAGGAACACGCTCAACGGACGTCCGATGAAGATCATAAATAATCCGATGAGAGTAGCTACAAGTGCTACCTCCAGCAATTCGTGTGGGTTTACCAGCAGACCCAGTGAAAGGAACATAACGATCTGGAACAACCAGGAAAGTCCATCCATGAATGTGGTGATGTCTTTGCGGTTGACCAGTTTACTGTTGCCCACCATGATCCCTGCTATGTATACGGCCAGATAGCCGTTCCCATGCAGGCGGTCTGTCATGGAGAACGTGAAGAAGACAAAAGCAAGCAGCAGGATGGGGTAATAGGCCTGGTTGTCTATATTCAGGCGATTGATCATGTATACCGTGAATTTTCCAATCAGGAAACCGCAGATACCCCCGATCAGGAACTGTATGACAAATGAACCCATAATTTCTCCTGCTCCCATACCAGTCGATCCTATGAATTGGATCAATACGATCGTGAGCATATAGGCCATAGGGTCATTACTACCACTTTCCAGCTCCAGCATCGGACGCATGTTGTGTTTCAGGTTCATCTTCTGCGACCGGAGGATGGCAAAAACGGAGGCAGAGTCTGTAGATGACATGGTAGATGCCAATAACAAAGAAGCGGTGAAAGGCAGGTAGAGATGTGACCAACTCATGCCGGAGAGAAACCAGATAAATAGCCCGGTGAGAAGAGCCGTCAGAAATACCCCTACTGTAGAAAGCACAATACCCGGAGCAAGCACCGGACGTATCTCTGAGAACTTGGTATCCATACCACCCGAGTAGAGAATGACACTCAGCGCGACCATACCTATGGATTGAGCTTCTTTTACATTATTAAACTGCAATCCCAGCCCGTCACTACCAAAAAACATTCCGACAAATAAGAACAACAACAGGGCTGGTACTCCAAAGCGATACCCCGTTTTTCCGGCTACGATACTGATAAAAAGAATAATAGAACCTATGAGTAGAATGTTTTCTGTAGAAAATATCATATGCGTCATTCAATAATAGTGGATAATATAACAGTCTCTTCTGTTTTGATTGTGCGAAGATACATAAATTTTATAACAAATGGAATAGTCTTTTCGTTTGATTTTAACCCGTTTTAAACTTTATTTATGGGTATTCGGTAAACACGGGTATTTCATTGCGAAAAAGATAAAATAGAAATATCAAAATGACAGAATGATATGGAAAGGCCTTCAGATTTCGTTTATTCGCTCTTGTTGTGGGAAGTATGAAAATAATGCAGCCATCTGGGTTTTGATTTTGTTAAAAAGACATGGTTTTATATTTTTTAATGCACATTAAATGAATTGTCTGGTTTTGTAGTTTCTTTTTGTTCATTTTATGGCGTTGTATATGATAAAATGTATTGTGAAGTGATAGATGAATTTCTGATAAAGAGAGAAGAAAGCACCTTTTATAGTGCTTATTCTCTCTTTTACTATAGGTCTTTAAGTAGTTTATTGATAACGTATCTGCACGTTATTAATAAACTACAGGTACGTTATTAATAAGTTGCAAGTACGTTCGTGCTAACTTACTTGCAAAAATATGCATTATCTGTGTTATTCTGGTATTAATATAATACTATTTTGTTTAAATATGCAATCTTTCAGCTTATCTCTTCTCTGTATTGATCGGAAAGTAAGCTGTATGAATCAGCGAAAAGTTAAATATAGAAGATATTTGTCAGCAAAAGTGCTGATAGATGTGCAAAATGTAACTATGGTCTAAATTCAGGCAATCTGTCTGTTTTCTTTCTATGTAAACTTCAATACAAATCTGGTCTCTTTGCCTGTATGCAATTCTATTTTTCCGCCGGAGAGTCGCATGATCTGTCGGGATACGCTCAGGCCGATACCACTTCCTCCTTCTTTGGTCGTGAAGAAGGGCACAAAGATATGGTCGGCTATTTCTGCCGGTATAGGCGGTCCGTTGTTGGATATTTCCAGAACCACCTCTTCCTGCTCGTTACTGTAGGCATGGAACAGGATCTCTCCATCGGCCTGCTCACCGATGGCCTGGATGGCATTTTTGAGGATGTTGATGACTACCTGGGAAACAAGGTTTTCATCCGCATACAAGAGAAGATAAGAAGGACTGACCTGAACCCGGATATGGATGTGCTGGCACGACTCCTGATGGCGTGCCAGTTCTGCCATACGCTCGGCAAATCCTTTCACGTAGAACAGCGTGGGTTCCGGAGTGGGGATCCGGGTAAATTTGCGGTAAGAATGGACGAAAGTAAGCAATCCCTTTCCCGTGCTGCTGATGGTTTGCAGCCCTTGTCGGATCTCCTCATCTTCTGTCGTCACTCTATCCAGCAACGTATCACTTAGGGAAGTGATAGGGGTGACGGAATTCATGATCTCATGCGTCAGTACACGTGTCAGCCGCATCCAGGAGTCGATCTCTTTCTCGTCCAGTTCGCTGTTGATGTCATTCATCGCAAGGATACGGAGCTTCTCTTTGCGTATCCGGATCTCCGAGACACGGATCGAGAGATAGAGCGTACCCCGTTCGTTGTGGATCGTAAGCTGGAATTTATCTCCTCCTTTGCACTCCATCAATTTCTCCATCAGCTCTTTGCTGATAGGTTCCAGTTGCCGCAGATGAGTCAGTACCTCCATGTCCAACAACCGGAGGGTCTCACTGTTTTTCTGATAGATCGCCCCCTTTTCGTTCAATACAAGGATACCCGTGTTCACCACGTTCAGGATCATCTCGTAGTATTTCTCCTGTTGCACAGTCTCAGATTTCACCTTGTAGAGGATATGACCTACCCGGTTGATAGACTGATTGATCAGGTTGTCTTCCCGGTTGTTGTTATTTTCCGGAAAATGGAAAGCATTGTCGTTGTTTTCTATAGCTCCCAACAGGAAAAGGATCTTTTCCGTGTGATGCAGGTAGTATTTCCGTTGCAGGTAAATACCAAATAATACACCTGCCAGCGAAAGGATGGCCCACAGAAGATTACCGTGCAGATAGAAATACACCGTGGCTCCGGTCATTGCCAATGTGAAGCAGATGCGGAACCCATATAGCTGTACCATGTATTTCCACAGACGTTTCATAGACCGAATTTTTTCATTTTGTTGTAAAGAGTCTGCCGGCTGATTCCCAGTTGCGAAGCCACAGCGGAAAGATTGCCGCCGCAACTCTCCAGCGCCTGCCGGATCATCTGTTTTTCCATATCTTCGAGTGTGGAAACTTCGGTCACCGAACTTTCTGTCTTTCGGGAGAGCGGAAACAGGTCGGCAGAGATCACATCAGAGTCACTGATAATGATCGCTTTCTCGATGGCATGTTCAAGTTCGCGGATATTTCCATACCAGGGGTGTTGTGTCAGCCTGTTCCGGGCCTCCGGGCCGAGTGTTGCCTCCGGTCTGTTGTACTGCTTACTGAATTTTTCTATAAATCGTTGGGCCAGCGGCACGATATCCTCTTTGCGGTTGCGCAGGGGAGGGATCTCCACATGTATGGTATTGATGCGGTACAGGAGGTCTTCTCTGAATGTACCTTTCTGTACCATCTCCTGCAGATCGCAGTTGGTGGCACAGATCAGGCGTATATCCACGGGGATAGACTGGTTACTTCCCACCCGTACAATGCTCCGGCGCTGAATGGCTGTGAGCAGCTTGGACTGCAGGTGATAAGGCAGGTTTCCTATTTCATCCATGAACAGCGTACTGTCGTTGGCTGCTTCAAATTTTCCCGCGCGGTCTGCATGAGCATCTGTAAA
>DALZBD010000332.1:0-5115 GCA_031977515.1 Bacteroides sp.
ATATTCCGTCGTGAGCATCTTCCTGTTCCATATCTTTATCAATATAGGGATGGTACTGGGAGTGACACCGGTGATCGGGATCCCGCTGCCTTTCTTTAGCTACGGTGGCTCCTCGCTCTGGGGCTTCACCATCCTTCTCTTTATCTTTATACGGATAGATGCCGCGCGGGTAAGGCGGTTCTGAATTCTCTTTGCAGATTGGTATAGGTTGTTTGAAGTATACAGGGTATAATATATACTTCCGTCGTGTAGCAAATGTATCTAATGCAGACAAACAGCTGTTATACGAGGCGTATAAAGGTAAAACCGTTGTATGACTGGCGTAAAGAGAAGATGTATTAAAAGTCCAAACGTTCTTTCAATTAGTAACATATTGTAAGTGACTGTTTTTTTGTATTTGCCTCTGGCCCGAAAGTGTTTCCCACCTCCCAAGCCCTTTGGGCTTCGGAGGTGGGAAGCACTTTCGGACTGGGGGCAAAAGAAGTCGCTTACAAATTGAAATTTTATCAAAGTTAGAGAGAACTTTGGATACACCTTCGATATTTCGGGATCAATCGCATATATTCAACCTTATCCCCACATCCTGTATACCTTCCAGTATTTCGGTGCGCATATCATGCGCGATCCGTATCGTATAAATGCCCGGACGGTATACATACACATCGCCCAGACAGGAAGTAGAAGTATACAGACTGCCCCAGCCCGTACCGCTCCATTTTCCCTCTTCGTCGGCAAGGATGAAGTTGGCCTTCCGGTGTTCCCATTGCAGTGTATCAGCAAAGTTGAAGGAAACATCCAGTGTCAGGTTGCGGAAAGAATAATTCGTTCGGTTACGTACCTCTGCACTCACCTCCAGCGTAATGGCCGAGTCACCAATCTCCACTTCATATACCAGCGTATCGGAGGGAATCCATCCCTTCGCATCTACCGGTTGATAGGTGTGGTAAACAGTCCTCTGGCCGCATGCATATAATATACATACGGCCAGGAGAAGAGGAAGCATATATATACTATTCCTGAGGTTTCCTCTCATCTCTGTTCGGTTTGTCAGGACGTCTTGGCTTTTCCGGACGGCGGGGCTGCTGCTGATTTCTCGGGCGTTCGTTGCGCGGGCGGTTGTCGTTTCCACCCTGAGCGTGCTGACCGTTTCCATTCTGACTATGACCGTTGCCATTGTTCTGTCTGCCTTGCCCGTTGTTTCCGTGTCCATTGCTGTTTCTATGCCCGCTCTCATTCCTGTTGCCGTTGCCGTTTCTTGGAGCATTTCCTCTGTTTCCCGGATGGGAAGGATGCGGGTTGGGAGCATTCTGTGCCCCTGCAGCCTGCGGCTGATTGGGCTTCTTCTTTTTCTTCTTGTTGCGCTGGCCACCGTCGTTTCCGTTTCTACGTTTGTCAAAACGCGTGAGGCTCTCCTGTTCCACCAGATCCACAAGACGCTTCGGTTCCGGCTGTGCCTGCTCTTCCTGCAAGCTATCCGGCTTGATGCCTTTCCGGTTGAGGCTGATGATCTCAAACGCTCTCTTTCCACTGATAACCACCGTGTTGGCAGCAAAATGTTTGTCCGTGGAATATGTGATCTGATTGCTCAGGATATCCGCTTTAAAGAAATAGTAAGTCGAATCCTGCGTAAGCAACTCGATCTCTTTCGAAGGAAGTCTCTTCTGAGCCTCTACGTAACAATCCACCTCGTAGTTGAGGCAGCACTTCAACTTCGCACATTGCCCTGCCAGCTTTTGCGGGTTCAGGGAAATATCCTGATAGCGTGCGGCACTGGTCGACACGGAGATAAAACTCGTCATCCACGTAGCGCAACACAGTTCCCGGCCACAAGGGCCTATACCACCGATGCGTCCCGCCTCCTGGCGTGCACCGATCTGCTTCATCTCGATACGTACACGGAAAGCCTCCGCCAGTACTTTGATCAGTTGACGGAAATCCACCCGTTCGTCCGCAATGTAATAAAAGATCGCCTTGTTGCCATCTCCCTGGTATTCCACATCCCCGATCTTCATGTTCAGGTTCAGATTGGCAGCGATCTGGCGGGCACGGATCATCGTTGCATGCTCCTTGCTCTTTGCCTCATTGAACTTTTCCATATCCACCGGCTTCGCTTTCCGGTATATACGTTTGATCTCCGTATCCGCTTTCTGGTTGGACCGTTTCATCTGTAACGGCACCAACCGCCCTGTGAGCGTAACGGTGCCTATATCGTGTCCGGGAGTAGACTCCACGGCTACCACATCCCCTTTATCCAGCTTCAGCTTGTTGCTGTTGCGGAAATATCCTTTGCGTGTGTTCTTGAATTGTACCTCCACCAGATCACTCTCTTCCGCATTGCCGGGAATATCAGCCAGCCAGTCGTACGTATTCAGTTTGGTGTTCTGGCGGGAACAACCCTTACAACAGAGTTTTCCGCTTCCATTATGTAATTTATATTCCATGGTATATCTCTATTATGCTTTCAATAGTACTATCATCTTCAGGGAGAAGTCGAAAAATACCATCTTAGCGTTCACATTCTGTTCTATATGTTGTTGTGCTTCCGTGAGTTCATGGATGATGCCCTGCACATTGCGTTCATTCACAAACGGTGCGAAACGTGAAGCGAAGTTTGCCTCTTCCGGTGTCATGTAAGAAAGGTCCCGCTGCCTGAAATTATAGATGAAATTCTCCCGGATCATCCGCTGGCAGTAGAGCAGGAAGTTTTTCTGTCTCTCCCGTCCCAAGGCAGCCACCTGTTCGCTCCAGAGCTTCATCTCCCTGATCTTTCGTTGGTAAGAAAGGCGCATCAGGTTGATAAACAGCTCAAAGAAAAGTTCAGACTCTTTGTTGAGGTGGATCGTCTCCAGTGCCTGGATAAAGTTTCCGTTGGCCAGGTGAGCGATCGACTCCGCCTGTGTCTCTTCGATCCCGTATTTCTCCCGCAGCTGTGCAGCAATCTCCTCTTTGGAGATCTTCTTCACGTTGAAGCGTTGCGTACGGCTCAGGATGGTGGTCAATATCATCTCCGGATTTTCCGAGATCAGCAGGAATACCGTCTTCTCCGGTGGCTCTTCCAGAAGCTTCAGCAGTTTGTTCGCACATACGGTATGTAGCTTCTCCGGAAGCCACAAAATGGTGATCTTATATCCTCCCTCGCTCGATTTCAGACTCAGCTTCCGTACGATCTCCTCGCTCTCTTTGGCGTAAATAATCGCCTGTCCATTCTCCGTACCCATCTCCGCCAGCCAGTGGTTGAGGTTGAAATACGGATTGTTGAGTACCATTTTTCTCCAATCCGCCAGGTAATCGTCGCACACCTCTTTTTTCCCTTTCGCGCTCTTTACGATGGGAAACACGAAATGAAGATCCGGATGTACCAGCTTGTTAAACTTCACACAGGAAGGGCACGTGCCACAGGCATCACCATCGCGATGACCCGTACAGCACAGGTACCTTGCATACGCCAGTGCCAGCGGCAGCTTTCCCGTACCTTCCGGTCCGCAGATAAGCATCGCATGGGGGATACGATCTTCCCGTACTCCCTGCAACAGCCGCCCGATGGCCTCTTTCTGCCCGATGATCTCCCTGAAAAACATACTCAATAAATAATTTTAGCCACTTCACGGATGCTATCCACCGCGGCAACCGAGTAGAAATGAATGCTGGGTACTCCGTATTCCATCAATTCTTTGCATTGCGCCACACACCATTCGATACCTACCTGCTGCGCCTCTTTGTCCGTCTTGCACTTCAGTACCTCTCTGGTCAGATCCTCCGGCAGATCTGTCCGGAAGGTTTTGGGCAGCATACTCAGGTGTGCCAGGCGCTTGAAGGGTTTGATTCCCGGTATGATCGGGATGTGGATCCCCTCTTTCCGGACTCTCTCTACAAATTCGAAATACTTCTTATTGTCGTAGAAAAGTTGGGTGACCGCATATTCTGCTCCGGCTTCCACCTTCTTTTTGAGCCAGTAGATATCGGTATCCATATTGGGAGCCTCTTCGTGCCTTTCCGGGTAGCAGGCCACACCGTAGGAAAAAGGAGTGGCAGTCACCTTCATTTCCGAACCATCTACAAACACTCCTTTGTTGAACTGATTGATCTGCTCCTGAAGTTCAATCGCATGGTTGTACCCCTCCGGCTCGGGAGTAAATACAGATTCGTGTTTGGCTTTGTCACCACGCAGGACCAGAAGGTCCGTGATATTCAGAAACTGAAGATCCAGCAATACATATTCGGTCTCTTCCCGGCTAAAGCCACTACAGAGCAGATGAGGCACGACTTTGATGTTGTATTTATTCTGAATGGCAGCTGCTACAGCTACGGTACCCGGTCTTCTTCTCAGCTTCTCGCGCTGAAACAGACCGTTGCCCATCTCTTTATATACATATTCGCTGCGGTGAGTCGTGATGTTTATATATTGCGGGTCAAATTCTTTCAGATCTTCTATAGTCTGATATATCTTCTCGATCCCGGTACCTTTCAAAGGAGGTAGTATCTCGTATGAAAAAGCAGTCTTTTTGTTTTTATTTATAAGATCAATTACTTTCATTTCTTTCAAATCTTAAGCTATTCCGGATAGCTTCTATATATAATGTGGCAAAATTACGAAAAAAAGTGGATTATCTTTTTCTTTCCTATGCTTCTTTCGACAGATTCGGTGGGTTCGGACAGATATTCTGCTTCCGGAGAATAATAAAAAGAAATGTCTATAGGTGTAAATACAAGAATCGTCTGCAGGCTTTTCCATCACTTGTTTTAGGTCTCTATATTATAAGGTATATATCTATCTGAGTAAGTCGTGGAAGAGATTGCTTTTCTTATATTGTTTTCTCTCTTGTTTTCAGAGTATTAGTTATTATTTTGTATTTTCTTTTGGAAAAATAGTTCCTGGTATTTGGTTTGTATGTGTTAAAGTTCTACTTTTGCATCCGCTTAGCAAGAGAGCAGGCATCGATTCACTGACAGATTGTAAGTATGTACTTATTGTAAGTACTTTACTGAATACCGGAAAAAGTTTTTTTAATTTTGTTTGGTTTAAATTTGGAGTTATCGAAATTGTTTGCTTATCTTTGCATCCGCTTTGAGGCCGAGGCCTTGTTGAGCGAAAAAGAAAAGAGTTCTTTGAAAGAT
>DALZBD010000333.1:0-5111 GCA_031977515.1 Bacteroides sp.
GCCGGGAAGGATCTGGGTGCTTATAAAATGACAGATGTGAAGGAGTTGAATCCCGGTATCAGCTGGGATGAACTGACGGATGTTTCCACTCTTCTGCCGGTGAAGCAGGAACGTAGCCAATGTATTGTCGTCGCTTCCCGCTCGCATCTGACCCCGGAGACGGAAGAGTATATAAACGGACTCAGGGAGGTACATAGAGATGTAGAACTCGTATCCAGCGGCAGTTCTCTGAAGATATGCCTGATCGCGGAAGGAAAAGCAGATGTCTATCCGCGTTTTGCTCCTACCATGGAGTGGGATACGGCAGCCGGACATGCCATAGCCAAGGCCGCCGGAGCAGAGATCTATCAGGCGGAAAACTCTTTACCTTTGCAATACAACAAAGAGGACTTACTCAATCCGTGGTTCATCGTAGAACCTCGTCGGAAAACGATCTAAATAAGAATATCAGAAACACATTTTAAATATGACATTTGACATCAGTTTTGTCTTTCTCTGCCTGATAGGTATGGTCGCTGCGCTGGTCATGGACAAGATGCGTCCGGGGATGGTTCTTTTCACTGTAGTGGTTCTTTTTCTCTGTGCAGGGATCCTTTCTCCGCGGGAGATGCTGGAAGGGTTCAGCAACAAAGGGATGATCACTGTTGCGTTGCTCTTTCTGGTGAGTGAGGGCGTGCGACAATCGGGAGCACTGGGACAGATCATTAAGAAACTATTGCCTCAGGACAAAACTACAGTGCTCAAAGCGCAGGTGCGTATGTTGCCCGCCATCTCTTTTATTTCTGCTTTTCTCAACAATACCCCTGTGGTGGTTATCTTTGCTCCGATCATCAAACGATGGGCAGAGAAGGTGAAACTCCCTGCTACCAAATTTCTCATTCCGCTTTCTTATGTCACTATTCTGGGAGGGATCTGTACACTGATCGGTACCTCCACGAATCTGGTGGTGCACGGTATGGTGATAGATGCCGGATATCAGGGATTCAGTATGTTTGAGTTGGGAAAGGTGGGGATATTTATAGCCATTGCCGGTATTTTGTATCTCTGGTTTTTCTCCGCCCGGCTTCTTCCGGATAGTCGGGAAGAGACGATCAGTCCCGAAGAGGAAGATAGTGAAGAACAGCAGGGTTTGCACCGTGTCGAAGCAGTACTGGCCGCTCGTTTTCCGGGTATCAATAAGACATTGGGAGAGTTCGACTTCAAACGTCACTACGGGGTAGAGGTCAAAGAGATCCGGAGAAACGGTAAGACACTGGATGGAGATCTGAATAAAGTCGCTTTGCGCGAAGGAGATACATTGGTAGTGATGGCGGATGATACCTTCATCCCTGCCTGGGGAGAATCTTCGGTATTTATGATGCTGGCCAATGGTCAGGATACAGAACCGGTTCCGGACAAGCGCAAGAAGTGGTTTGCACTCACCTTACTGGTACTGATGATCACAGGAGCTACGGTGGGCGAACTTCCCATCACCAAAGAGATGTTTCCGAACATACAGTTGGATATGTTTTTCTTCGTGTGTGTCACTACCATTATCATGGCATGGACAAAGATATTTCCGGCACGGAAATACACCAAATATATTTCCTGGGACATCCTGATCACGATAGCCTGTGCATTTGCGATCAGCAAAGCGATGGTCAATTCCGGCGTAGCCGATATGGTGGCTGGTTTCATCATCAGCCTGAGCGACAGATACGGACCTCATGCGTTGCTGGCAGTACTGTTTATCATCACCAACCTGTTTACGGAACTGATCACCAACAATGCTGCAGCAGCTCTGGCTTTTCCGCTGGCGTTGTCATTGTCGGCACAGTTGGGAGTAGATCCCCGGCCGTTCTTTGTGGTGGTTTGTATGGCTGCTTCTGCCAGCTTCTCCACACCGATCGGTTATCAGACCAATCTGATTGTGCAAGGGGTGGGTAATTATAAATTTACCGATTTTGTCCGTGTGGGATTGCCTTTGAATATCATTGCTTTCCTGCTATCGGTATTCCTGATCCCGCTGATCTGGCCATTCTGAGAATAAGAAACTACTATATATGATATGAAAGAGAATAAAGAGATATATCCCGTTTTTGACAGGATGCTCAGTCGCAGTGACAAAGAGCAGCTGCTGCGACAGCGCAGCCTGATGGTGTGGTTCACCGGGCTCAGCGGTTCGGGCAAAAGTACCATTGCCATTGCCTTGGAACGGGAGTTGCACAAACGTGGACTGCTTTGCCGCATCCTTGATGGAGACAACATCCGCAGCGGTATCAACAACAACCTGGGATTTTCGGAAGCAGACCGGGTAGAGAATATCCGTCGTATCGCCGAAGTTTCCCGACTGTTTATAGATACGGGTATCATTACCATTGCAGCATTCATCAGTCCCAACAATGATATCAGGCAGATGGCTGCTTCCATCATTGGGAAAGACGATTTTCTGGAAGTCTACGTCAGTACTTCTCTCGAGGAATGCGAACGGAGGGATGTGAAAGGGCTCTATGCCAAAGCACGTCGGGGAGAGATCCGGGATTTTACCGGGGTCTCGGCTCCGTTTGAAGTACCCGCACAGCCCGATCTGGAACTTGACACCACCTGTCTGAGTGTGGAAGAAAGTGTAGAGCGTCTGCTGGAAGTGATCCTGCCACGGGTGAAGTAATTTACGACTTACGGGTTGACGAATCGAAGATCGACGAAGTCAACACAACGGTCGACGAAGTCAATTACGATTGCAAATACAACGTATGTATAAAGTAAACTGTCTGTAGCCATAGAGGCGTCACAGCCTGGCAGGTTGCAGAAATGGCACAAAATATGCATATATACAATTTATCAGATAAAATACTTACGATATAAATAATCTTACATGATCCCAGAATATAAACTGAGCCACCTGAAAGCCCTTGAAGCCGAGGCAATCCATATTATCCGTGAGGTGGCGGCGGAGTTTGAGAATCCGGTGATGCTCTATAGCATTGGCAAAGATTCTTCGGTGATGGTGCGTCTGGCCGAGAAAGCCTTTTATCCCGGAAAAGTCCCTTTCCCCCTGATGCATATTGATTCGAAATGGAAGTTCCGGGAGATGATCGATTTCCGGGAGTCTTACACCTGTGAGCATGGTTGGAATCTGATTGTGGAGAGCAACGTAGAAGCATTTGAGGCAGGAGTAGGGCCTTTCAGCCATGGCAGTAAAGTGCATACCGACCTGATGAAGACGCAGGCATTGTTGCAGGCGCTGGACAAGCATAAATTCGATGCGGCTTTCGGAGGCGCGCGTCGCGACGAAGAAAAGTCGCGTGCCAAAGAGCGTATCTTCTCTTTCAGGGATAAGTTCCATCAGTGGGATCCCAAAAGCCAGCGCCCTGAGTTGTGGGACATCTACAACACCCGTGTGCAGAAAGGGGAGAGCATCCGTGTGTTTCCGATCAGCAACTGGACGGAGCTGGATATCTGGCAATACATCCGTCTCGAGAACATTCCTATCGTTCCCCTCTATTTTGCCAAAGAACGCCCTGTGATTGCGATGGATGGCAACCTGATCATGGCGGATGACGAGCGGTTGCCGGAAGAACTTCGCGACCGGATCGAAATGAAGATGGTACGTTTTCGTACATTGGGATGCTGGCCGCTGACCGGCGCCATTGAGAGCGAAGCGGATACCATTGAGAAGATCGTGGAAGAGATGATGATCACTACCAAGAGTGAACGTACCACCCGGGTGATCGACTTCGACCAGGAGGGTAGTATGGAGCAGAAGAAAAGAGAGGGTTATTTTTAGAGCCTGTTTAACTTTTAGATAGTTCTTCGTAGCGCCGTTCTTCTGAGACGCAAGGTATTGCGTCTCTACAAGTAAATCGCGTTGAAAAGAAATCACAAACAATGTAGAGACGCAATACCTTGCATCTCAAAAAATCAAGAAGCCAAATTAGCTCTTAAATCAGACAAATATGACAGATAGATTAGATATAAAAGCGTTTCTGGACAAAGACGAAGAGAAAGACCTGCTTCGTCTGCTTACGGCCGGATCGGTAGACGATGGCAAATCGACCCTGATCGGGCGTTTGCTCTTTGATAGTAAGAAGATCTATGAAGATCAGCTGGATGCGCTGGAGCGCGACAGCAAGCGGGTGGGGAATGCCGGTGAAAAGATCGACTATGCTTTGTTGCTGGATGGTCTGAAGGCGGAACGCGAACAGGGAATCACCATCGATGTGGCCTATCGCTATTTCTCTACCAACAACCGGAAGTTTATCATTGCCGATACTCCGGGACACGAACAATATACACGCAACATGATCACCGGAGGGTCGACAGCCAATCTGGCAATCATCCTTGTGGATGCCCGTACGGGAGTGATCACGCAGACACGCCGTCATACTTTCTTAGTTTCTTTACTGGGTATCAAACATGTGGTGCTGGCTGTGAACAAGATGGATCTGATGGACTTTTCGGAAGATCGTTTCCGGGAGATAGTAAGTGATTATAAAGCATTCATCGCCGGACTGAATATACCTGATGTACAGTGCATCCCACTCTCTGCATTAGATGGAGACAATGTCGTGGAGCTTTCGGAGCGTACTCCGTGGTATGATGGGCCTTCGCTACTCGACTACCTGGAGACAGTGCCTATCGATCGCGACAACAACTTCGATGATTTCCGTTTCCCGGTTCAGTATGTACTTCGACCTCATCTCAACTTCCGTGGTTTCAGCGGAAAGGTGGCTTCAGGTATCGTACGTAAAGGAGCGGAGGTGATGGCTCTTCCTTCGGGAAAGACATCACGTATCAAAAGCATTGTTACTTACGACGGAGAACTGGAAACGGCTTTCCCACCACAGTCGGTAACTATCACACTGGAAGATGAGATCGATGTATCGCGCGGAGAGATGCTTGTCTATCCGGACAATCTGCCTGTTGTAGATCGCAATTTTGAAGCCATGCTGGTATGGATGGACGAAGAGGCAATGGACGCTTCCAAGTCTTATTTCATCAAACAGACGACCAACCTCAGTCGTACGCGTATCGACCGTATCAAATATAAGGTAGATGTCAATACGATGCAGCATTCGCAGGTTCCGGTACTCACATTGAACGAAATCGGACGTGTGGTGTTTACTACAGCG
>DALZBD010000334.1:0-5067 GCA_031977515.1 Bacteroides sp.
CTGAAAGAGGGTGACCTGTATATCATAGAGTCGACTTCTCCCGTAGGTACTACAGAGAAGATGGCAGAACTCATCTTCTCCGAACGTCCGGAGCTGAGGGATAAACTATATATCGCTTATTGTCCGGAAAGGGTATTGCCCGGAAATGTGATCTATGAACTGGTACATAATGACCGTGTGATCGGAGGGATAGATGAGGCTTCCACAAACCAGGCATTGAAGTTTTACAAGCGGTTTGTCCGGGGAGATCTTCATCCGACAAATGCCAGGACTGCGGAGATGTGCAAGCTGACCGAAAATTCTTCCAGAGATGTACAGATCGCATTTGCCAATGAACTTTCTCTCATCTGTGACAAAGCCGGGATCAATGTATGGGAGCTTATCGAACTGGCCAACAAACATCCCCGGGTCCACATCCTTCAGCCGGGTTCGGGAGTAGGCGGACACTGTATTGCGGTAGATCCTTATTTCATAACTTCTGACTTTCCCATAGAGTCGCGTATCATTGCCAAGGCACGGGATATCAATAATTATAAATCTTTCTGGTGTGCGGAAAAGGTGCAAAACAGCATCCGGCAGTTTGAAATGGAGTATCACCGGAAGCCGAAAGTGGCCATGATGGGGCTTGCTTTCAAACCGGATATAGATGACCTGAGAGAGGCACCTGCCAAGTACATAACGACTAAGGTGATGCAGAGTTGCAACAATGCGGATATACTGATCGTAGAACCCAATATAGAAACCCACAAAGTATTTAAACTTACGGATTACAAAGAAGCGTATGAACGGGCGGATATCATTGTCTTTCTGGTAGCACATACAGCCTTCCGGGAATTGCCTTACCGGGAAGATAAAATGATCCTTGACTTTTGTGGAATATATAAAAAATAGTCAGCAGCGTGAAGAAGATAATGCTTGTATTCGGTACACGTCCCGAAGCGATAAAGATGGCTCCCCTTGTCAGGGAGTTTGAGAAATACGATAAAGAGTTTGAGACTGTGGTATGTGTGACAGGACAACACCGGGAGATGTTGGACCAGGTATTGGTATTGTTCGGGATAGAGCCGCAATACGATCTGAGCATCATGAAAGCCGGGCAGGATCTTTACGATGTGACCAGCCGGGTATTGACAGGAATGAGAGAAATCCTGAGCAAGGAAAAACCGGATGCAGTACTGGTACATGGAGATACAGCAACTTCTACAGCTTCCGCGCTGGCTGCATTCTATCAGCAAATCCCGGTAGGACATATAGAAGCCGGGCTGAGGACTTACAATATATACAGTCCCTGGCCGGAAGAGATGAACAGGCAATTGACCGGACGGTTGACAACCTGGCATTTTGCTCCTACCTCTGCCAGTAAGGAAAATTTATGTAGGGAGGGAATAAAGGAAAATGCGATACATATTACAGGAAATACAGTGATCGATGCTTTGTTGCAGGTGATCGACCGGATACATACCGATCCGGTGCTCAGGAGTGAAGTGAAAGAGAATATACGGCAAAAAAGATACGATACAGACCGGTTGGATACAGGCAGGAGACTGGTACTGATCACCGGCCATCGCAGGGAGAATTTCGGCCAGGGTTTTATGCATATCTGTGCTGCGATCAGGGATCTGGCCCGAAAATATCCGGAAGTGGATTTTGTGTATCCCATGCATCTCAATCCGAATGTGAGGGAACCGATCCGTCAGGTTTTTGGCAGTGAAACGCCGGAAAACACCTTTTTCATAGAGCCTCTGGAGTATATGTCGTTTGTGTATCTGATGGAAAGATCAGACATTGTGTTGACGGATAGCGGAGGAATACAGGAAGAGGCACCGGGATTGGGTAAACCGGTGCTTGTGATGAGAGATACCACAGAAAGACCGGAAGCTTTAGAGGCGGGTACAGTAAAGCTGGTGGGTACCGATACGGAAAGGATAGTTAAAGAGGTTTCCGCGTTGCTGGATGATCCGCAGTACTACCGGCAGATCAGTAACGCTGTGAATCCTTATGGGGATGGAAAAGCCTGTCGGCGGATCGTGGAGACTTTTCTTGAGATCTGACAGATACCGGATCGTGATCTTCTCCTGTTTTTTGTTTCAATGGTGTATGTGTATGACTTTCGTATGGATCTATGATATCTTTTAAACAAGCGGAGGCTTATAAACTTCAGGAAAAAGCGTCTTCTTTGTTCCGTATGGGAGTGGAGGCTGGGCCGTTGTATTTCGAAGAATATTGCCGTCTGGGCAAAGAGGTATTTGAATGTTCGGAATCCTTGTTCCCCTGTTGTGGGGATACTCCGGAAGAAGAGGCACATATATGCCTGGCGTTGCTGATGGGATATACATCTACTGCGTACAACTACGGTGACAAAGAGGAAAAGAAGCAACAGGTCCTGACGCGGGCAACAAAGGTTGTAGAGGAGTTATCGGACGGATTGTTGAAGTGTCAGTTACTGACCTATTGTTACGGTGAGGTATTTGAGGAAGAATTGGCCTCGGAGGCACGACGCATCATGCAAACCTGGCAGGAGCGTGAGTGGGGTGAAGAAGAATGCCGGATCAAAGAGACACTGGATATGATGGAGCAGAATCCTTATCCGACTATTTATATGGACAATTAACAGAATGGCTCGATGAAAGGAATAGTTTTGGCCGGTGGTTCAGGTACACGTTTGTATCCGATCACCAAAGGGGTGAGTAAGCAACTGCTACCGATCTTTGATAAACCGATGATCTATTATCCGATCTCTGTGCTGATGCTGGCCGGTATACGGGAGATCCTGATCATCTCCACTCCTTATGATCTGCCTGCTTTCCGGAGGCTGTTGGGAGATGGATCGGATTATGGGGTGCGGTTTGAATATGCCGAACAGCCTTCACCGGATGGGCTGGCACAGGCTTTTCTGATAGGTGAAACATTTATCGGTAAGGATGCCGTATGTCTGATCCTGGGAGATAATATATTTTACGGGCAGAGTTTTACCCGTATGCTGAAAGAGGCCGTACATGCTTCCACGGACGAGAACAAAGCCAGTGTCTTTGGGTATTGGGTGGCTGATCCTGAACGGTACGGTGTGGTACAATTTGATGCAGACGGAAAAGCGGTCAGCATCGAAGAAAAGCCTTTGCAACCCAAGTCACATTATGCTGTGGTCGGACTGTATTTTTATCCGAACAGCGTGGTAGACATAGCCCGGCAGATCAAACCCTCTTCCCGGGGAGAATTGGAGATAACCTCTGTCAATCAGCACTATCTGGAACGGGGAGAATTGAAAGTACAATTGCTCGGGCGTGGATTTGCCTGGCTGGACACCGGAACGCATGATTCTCTGAGCGAGGCTTCTACATTTATTGAGGTGATAGAAAAAAGACAGGGATTGAAGGTGGCCTGTCTGGAGGCAATTGCTTTGCAACAAGGTTGGATATCTGCCGACAAACTACGGGAGGTTTGTAAACCTTTGCTGAAAAACCCGTATGGACGCTATCTGGAGCGGTTGCTGGAGGAACAGAGGGAGTTTTAAGTTCTAAGTTGTGGATTTTAGGTTGACTTCGATGGGCTACGTCGATCTTCGATTTGTTTTTTCTTCCGTTTTCTTTTTATTTTCTGAGACGCAAGGTATTGCGTCTCTACAAGTAAATCATCTACAAAAGAAGACAAATAAGAGAGGTAGAAGGGTATCGAAAGTACATATATTCCCGGAGGGGATTCATTAACCAACGGTCTACGTAGCCCATCGAAGTCAACCTAAAACTTAAAACTCACAACTTAAAACTTAAAACTCAACAGACTGGCATGACAGAATCTCTTAAAAGTAAGACCTATAAGGGGGCTTCCTGGAGTTTTATAGATAATATAGTGCTCCTGGGGACAAATTTTGTGACAGGAGTGATCCTGGCGCGGTTATTGTCTCCGGCAGAGTTTGGTATTGTGGGGTTGATCACTGTGTTTCTGGCTCTTTCGACCAGCCTTGTGGATAGCGGATTTAGCCAGGCACTGATCAATAAAAGAGATCTCAGGGATATAGATTGCGATACCATATTTGTTTTCAATCTTCTGGTCTCTTTTTTATTGGCCTGTATCCTTTTTATGGTTTCGCCGGCATTGGCCCGGTACTACAATCAACCTTTGCTGGATCCGGTGATGAAGGCAATGAGTTCTATGCTTATAATCAATGGCTTTTCATTGGTTCACCGGACCTTGCTGGTGAAACAGATTGATTTTAAGAAACAGGCCATTGTTTCTTTTGTGTCTTCTGCCATAGGAGGGATTATCGGGATCACCATGGCTTATCAAGGATCAGGGGTATGGAGCCTTGTATTTCTGAATATCTCACGTCAGTTATTGACCACTTGTCTGCTTTATATCCTGGTAAAGTGGAGACCCAGGTTCCGGTTTTCCGGAGAAAGTTTCAAAGAGATGTTTCGTTATGGTTACAATCTGTTGATCTCCGGATTGATCTTTACACTCTCCAAAAATATCTATTATCATATCATTGGCAAGTATTATTCTGCGGCCAGCCTGGGGCAATACACAAGAGCCGAGCAGTTTAATAACATTGGGACAACAAATCTCACGAGTATTGTACAACGGGTATCTTTTCCTGTTCTGAGTGCTGTAGAGGAGAAGGACAAACTCGAAGATATCTATCGCAAAGTTATACAGAGTACGTGTCTGCTGGCGTTCCCATTTATTTTAGGAGTATGTGCGATCGCCTCTCCTCTGATCCTGCTACTGATTGGTGAGCAGTGGAGAGAGGCTATATGGATGTTGCAGCTATTGAGCCTGGCCGGTCTGTTTCATCCCCTGATCAACCTGAACCTGAGCCTGATCAAGGTAAAGAGCCGTACCGACCTTTATCTGCGCCTGGAATTCCTGAGGAATGTGGTGTTACTGGTACCCGTGATCGCAGGGGGACTTGTCTATGGTATCCGTGTCATGCTCCTGTTGAATATTGTAATGGCTGCTGTCTCCTTTGGGGTAGATGCTTCTGTTTCGTCGAAGCTGAGCAACTATACATTAGGCAATCAACTCAAAGACCTGCTGCCTGTCTTTCTGGTGTCTGTAGTGGTTTCAGGT
>DALZBD010000335.1:0-5056 GCA_031977515.1 Bacteroides sp.
GTAGTCCTGCTGCCACAACCTGATAATTTCCCATTGCTGGCCGTTGAGCGTTCCGTACAGAATGTCCATGCGGTGCGTGTCCCGGTAGGAGAAGTTGTCTGTCCACTGTTCTGAACTTTCCAGAGGATCTCTCCAATAACCAAGTATATAAAATTCATTGACAGCCATATCCAACTCTTCTACAGTCGAATACCAGGATTCGCTGTTGCCTTGTGATAAAGGAGTCAGACTCATGTCTATACATGAACTGAGTATAGCGATGCCTGATAGGAATGTGATGATCTTATGTCTCATAGTTCTGTTTTTTAAAAGTTAACTGAAAGGCCTACAACCAGAGAGGTGGTAATAGGGTATGAACTGACACCCATTTCCGGGTCCCATCCCGAAGGATATTTGCTGAGGCAGAACAAATCTGTTGCACTTGCATACACACGGATGTGGTTGATAGTCGCTTTCTGGGTGAACGACTTGGGAAGTGTATATCCTAATGTCAGGTTCTTCAGACGGAAATAGCGTCCGTTGAACATCCAGAAATCGGACATGGCCATGTTACTTTCCGTATTGGCACGGGTCAGACGAGGATATTTGGCCTTGGCATTTTCTTCATCCGTATTGAACACACTCCAGTATTTTCCGTCAATAATATCGGGAATATTGCCGTAGTTGCCACGAAGAGGTTCTACCATTTGCCTGGCCAGGCGGACGTTTTGCTTTCCTATGCCATTGAAGGAGACAGAGAGGTCAAAATTTTTATATCCTACATTTATATTACCTCCATATTGGAAGCGTGGCAATGAATTCCCTAAGGGTACTCTGTCATACTCTGGAGAGATAATACCATCAGGTACTCCGTCAGGGCCTGAGATATCCCGGTATTTCAGGTCTCCTATCTGAACCTGATTGTTCAGAGTGGCAGAGTTGTCCACCTCTTCCTGAGTCTGGTATATACCGTCACAGATATATCCGTACCATGCGTTGTAATTTACTCCCTCTACTTTTATCTTGTTGTTACTTATGAGTTCTGTATTTTCCAGATAATCTATAGTAGAAATGAAGTCCGATAAATTGAAGGATATACCGTAGGTCCAGTCACCGACTCTATCGTTCCAGCCCAGCTCCAGATCAAACCCTTTGGTAGACATTTTACCGGCATTGGTACTGGGATCGCTATATCCCATAAGGGACGGAATCTTAGTATCGTCCAATAGCATATTTTTGGTTTTTTTCCAGTAATAGTCGGCAGTCAGACGCAATCTGTTGTTGAGAAATGCCAGATCCACACCAATATCTGTAGATTGAGTGGTCTCCCAGGTTATGTTTTCAACGGCTAATGTTCGTTGGGCTGCTGTAGTATTGGAAACCAATTCACCATTCTGGTAAAAGAGTGCGTTATTGAAATTTATAAGTGCCATATAGGGAAAGTTGCTGCCGATACGTTCGTTGCCCAGAGATCCCCAGGAAGCTCTTATCTTAAAGAAGGACAACCAGCTCAAATTTAAATCCTTCATGAAATTCTCTTCACTTACTACCCAGCCGGCCGAGAAAGAAGGGAAAGAACCCCATCTGTACTTCTTTGCAAAACGGGAAGAGGCGTCGCGTCTCATATTGCCCTGGATCAGGTATCTGTTGTCATAATTATACATGATACGTCCGAAGTACGAATTATAAGTATATTCACTTCCCGTTCCACTGTTGTCTCTATAGTCTTCCGGGCCTACAGACAGGTATGGATATTGCGTCAGGATATACTGATCACGGGATGCTGTCAGTTCTTCGTTTTTTTCGTAATAGTTCTCATATCCTGCCATTACATTCAGATGGTGTTTACCAAAGTCTTTCATGTAAGTGGCAATGAGTTGAGACGTAATATTATAACTATCGTTGCGTGTTTCTGCAAGGCTATTGGTACTGTATGGATTGGCGTTGTCTTCCAGCCAGCCCCCGAATACATCCGGATCACTTGCCAGTGTATAATACGCTTCCTTCTTGAACTTCTTGAATTTGTTGTAGTTGAAGATCGGTGCTACTACCCCGGATACGGTAAGACCGTTAAACGGTTTGATATCCAGAGAGGCCTTTCCACCTATCTGGGTATACCATTTGTCTTCATTTCCTCCCATTTGTAGCAATCCGTAAGGGTTGCCACCCGATTTTCCTTCTGCTATACGTCCGTCGTCCCATGTCGCGGCATAGATAGCCGGCATCATACGTACGGCATCAAAAGGACTATAAACAGGCTGATGATGTTTGGAACGTTTTACGTTGAAGTCCAGTGTGGCACCTATGACTTTGTTGATTGTAAAGTCATTGTTTACACGCAACATAAAACGTTGAAAATAACGATCTGCATACAAACCATTTACTTCGTCATAAGCCAAAGATGCTTTGGTGCGTACAGACTGGTTGCCACCGGATATTTGAACCGAATGACTTTGGCGTGGAGCTGCATCTTTCAAAATAAGATCGCGCCAGTCTGTCAGTGGGTAATTGTTTGGATCTGTAGCATGGTAGTTGACCCAGTTTCTTACCTGATCCGCACTGTATGCCTGAAAAAATCCTCCCGATGGATTATCGTTGTACCGCAATTCGTTGGTCATTTCCAGATAGCGGGTGGTTCCTACCATACTGGGCTGCCGGGTGGGTATCTCATAACCAAATTCGGCAGTGTAGGTCATATTCAGATCGCCCTGATTGGCTCTTTTGGTTGTAACGAGGATAACACCGGCTGCTGCTCTGGAGCCATAAATAGATGCCGAAGCTGCATCTTTCAATACGGAAATGCTTTCCACATCAGCCGGATTCACCTGGTTGATGTCTCCCGGCACACCGTCTACGATCACCAAAGGAGTAGAATCGCCAATGGTAGTCACACCACGTATATTGATTTCCTTTGCAGTAGCACCGGGAGCATTGTTATCACGAGTAATCATTACACCGGCCACTGATCCCTGCAGTGCAGTGGACAATTGTGTTGTCTTTTTTACGGAAAGGTCATCGCCTCTTACTACTCCTACAGCACCGGTCAGGTCTTTTTTCCGAACTGCTCCATAACCAATCACTACTACCTCCTGGAGAGCCTGAACGTCTTCCCGCAAAGTGACATTGATAAAGGATTTGCTGCCTATAGCTATTTCCTGTTGATTGAAACCGATATAGGAGACTATCAGGGTAGATTTTAACGGTGCCTCTATCTGGTAATTACCATCCAGATCGGTTACGGTTCCGATATTCGATCCCTTTACCCGTACGGAAACTCCGATCAGGGGTTCATCGCTTTCACTGACCACAGTTCCGGTGATCCTCTTGAGGTTCTCGTTCTCGGCGGACTTGATTGTCTTTAAGAATAAAAGAATTTGTTTGTCCGCTTTTATCTCGTAAGCGATCTGAGTATTCTGGAATAGTTTGTCGAGCGCCTCAGTCACAGAAGCATTGGTTATACTGAAGTCTTTTCGTTGATTCAGATCCGATATATCATTCGGATAGAATACACTGTAGCCGCTTGCTTTTTCTATCTGCGGAATAATCTGTTTGATGGTTTGTTTTTTGACAGATAAAGTTATTTGTGCAAATCCGTTCCCACAGAAAAATAACATGATAAGCAGAATCCATATCTGTTTTACAAATTGTTTATTTCTCATTCTAAAAGTATTAGATTTTTTTTTAACTTTGCATTTCCAGAGAATACAAACGCCTCCCACCCCTCTGAACCGGGATCAGAGAGCGATTGTGTTTTTCTGCAAAATATTTAACTGATTTCTCTTGCACGGGGCCAGCTTTTCCAGGGATGGCTCCGTGTTTTTTGTGATGGTATGTGCTTTATGTCTTCATATGGTTGCTATTATTTAAGATGGTTACATGAAATGGTTACTTACCTCTTATCTATTACGATCGTATTTTCTTCGGGTATGATTTTATATTTAGTCAGGGTCGTCTGGCTGATAAAGTCTATTACATTTTCCAGACTATTGTTCTTGATCACCCCTTCATAGGTATAGTGTTTGACCTCCTCGGATTCAAATACAAATGTCCAGTTGTACATGCGTGTAAGTATCTTGCATATCTCCTCTACAGACTCTCCGTAGAACGTCAGCTCTTTGCTTCTCCACAGGAGAAGATCCGAATTGGGGTGGAGATCCGTTTTCTCAAATGTTTTTGTAAGCAGAGTATATTCTGCCCTTTCATTTGGATTCAGGATCACTTTCTTTTTGTTGTCATCCACCTGTACTTTTCCCTCTACCAGGATCACCGACACTGTTCTGTCGTCTGTATGAGCTCTGACATTGAAACTGGTACCTAAGGCTTCCACATTGATCCCGTTGGCTTTCACAATAAATGGCTTCTTTTTGTCTTTGGCTACTTCAAAGTAAGCTTCTCCCTCCAGTGTCAGTATACGGTTCGACTTATTGTACGCATTATCGTATTTTATTCTCGAATCGGAATTTATATATACTTTCGTTCCATCTGCCAGTACAATGTCCGCTTTCTGTCCATTGGCTACGGACATCACGATCGGCTCTCCTGCAAGTTGATGTTTCCCCAGAGAATATCCTCCTATGCCTACTACAAGGGTGATACACGCCACTGCGGCTGCATACCGGAGGAATGTAAACGCAGAGAAGCGAACGTTTTTATTCTTATTCCCTGAGGAAGAAACTTCCATCTTACCAAGGATCTCTGAGAATATTTCCTCCTGCAGGGCCGTATCCATTTCGTTGGGAGCCAGATGCCAGCATTGTTGATAATACTCATAAAAGATACTTTTCGACTCAGGCTTTCTGATCCACTCTCTCAATATGTTGTTCTCTTCTTCCGAGGTTACCCCCTGAAAAAAGCGATCTAATAATTCTATATACTCTTTCTTTTTCATCTGTATGTACCTTTAATATCTGTGAGAGGAGAGAAATACTCAAAAACAAGGCGTTGTTTAACGAGTTTTAACGAATAGGCTATAGAAAGAAGATCATCATATAGTCCTGTAGCTTTTCTTTGAGGTGTTTCAGCGTACGATAGAGGTGAGCCTCCACCGATCTTTCCGTCATGTTCAATTCGGAAGCAA
>DALZBD010000336.1:0-5035 GCA_031977515.1 Bacteroides sp.
CAAAAGTAATTCAGATATACCTAAATAATTCATAAAGAAATATATGTTCTTTTGTTCTTCTGTCTAAAAAAGGCTTTCACTATATTTGCATAATATAGGATGCACTTTCTTTAGACAAAAGAACATAAGAAACAAAAGTAATTCAGATATACCTGAATAATTCATAGAGAAATATATGTTCTTTTGTTCTTCTGTCTAAAAAAGGCTTTCACTATCTTTGTTACACACCTGCTGTGTCATATAACATAAGAAATATCTGTATGAAGCAAAAACAATTCCTTCTCCTATCCTTCCTGATACTGGTGTTCTGTATTCCTGTGCAGGCACAGGATATAAAAACGATCAGGCAGCAAGCCGAAGAAGGGGATAAGGAAGCACAATACGAATTGGGAATATGGCATCTGTACAACGATTGGGAAAACGGTACGGATACGGAAAAAGGATTGTATTGGCTTACGCAGTCGGCCTGTCAGGGAAATGTACAGGCACAATATATGCTCGGCGATTTCTATGAAGAGAATATGTCCGAAGTTCCGGATACGCTCACCCAACAGGCCTTTTACTGGTACCACAAAGCAGCCGAACAGGGAAATGTACAGGCACAACATTCCCTGGGAACACTGTATTATTGGACGTTGGAAGGGAAGGAAAACCGGGAGAAAGGAATGCAATGGCTCCTGCAGGCAGCAGAGAATGGATCTGCCGAAGCCGAACTGTCTATAGGTCTTACTTTTTTCTACAGCGAAACGTATGACGAAGCGTATCCCTGGCTGGAAAAAGCAGCCCGGACTTTACCCGAGGCACAATTCTTACTGGGTACCCTTTATCTTCATACGCAGTGGGCAGGGAACGATGTACAGAAAGCCATTTACTGGATAGAAAAAGCGGCTCACAATGAAAAAGAGAAAGAGTATGAAAACGAAGAGAATCTAAAAGCATGGAGACAGTATCGGGTAGCCCGACTCTACCGTTATGGGCCTACGGAAGATATATTGTTTAATAAAGCAGACTATATCCCCTTCCCGACCGATATAGAGAAAGCAATTGAATGGTACCTGCTGGCAGCCGAAAATGAGAATTGCGATGCACAATACGAACTGGCAGGCTTCTACGAAGAGGGATCAGGTGTACAACAGAACAATGAAAAGGCACTTTACTGGTACAGACGCTCGGCGGCAAACGGCAGTAAACCGGCCTTGTGGAAAATATCACAGTTAGAAGAGAAGGTACAGATCTCCGGAGAAGAAACACAGTATCCCAGGTAATCATCCACTTGTAGAGACGCAATACGTTGCGTCTCAGAACTTATCATAAAAACCACATACCTGTACCACATCTCAGGTTCGAACCCCTAAATTTATTAAACATCCCTATAAACATACCCGTACTACTCATCCTCATCCTCTTTTGAAGGCAGACTTACCCCATTTCTCTTCATCAGGACATCCAACTGCCTGGACAGGTAATCTACTTTCTCTTCCAGCCTGTCGCTGTTGCTGCTGACCATGGCATCTACAAAAATAGAATTGATCAGGGAGATACCCAGAATCCCTGCAAAGAACATCAGCAATACAAAATAGACCTTGGTAAAAACAGCCATAGCGGTATTGCTCCTCGAGGCGATCAGGTCGGATATTTCGTACCATCCCTCAGAGGTAAAAAGCCGGAATATACTATACACTGATTCGAGCGGTGTATCAAAAAACTCCGGAGCTACTGTTTTGAAGATGGAGCAACTCAATACGGAGATGATGACCAGCAGTACCATAAAGGTAAAAGTAATCACATACGATGCCTTTACCGCCCTGTTGAACCCTTTGAGTATATTATTGATATCCGGCATAAAGCGGAATATACGGAAAGACTTGAACAGTCTTAATGCCCTCAGGACCAGTATATATCCCAACGGGATATTGTGTTGAATATCTATCAGGTCAATCAGCAGGGAGAACAGTGCCACAGTGATCAGGATAAAATCAAATTTGTTCCAGCCGTAGTTCCAGTATTTTTTCCATCCGTAGTAATTTACTTTCACCACCATTTCGATCGTGAACACAGCCGTAAAGAAATTGTCCAGATAAGGTACAAAAGCGGGTATATTGTCGAAGTCCTGCACAAATATCAGTATGCAGTTCAGAAAAATAAGTATCAGAATGACGTGTTCATCAAGAAATATTTTTTCCAGGATCTTTTTCATAATTATACAGTGAATAGATGGAGCTATATATTGGGGGTTTACTTCTACGTATAATAAGAAACAGGAGGGTTTTGTTTACGCGTATCCTTTTTTATACAACCATCTTTTCTCAGAATTATCAAATCAACAACTAAAGTCTCTTGAAAATGCAAATAAACATTTAAAACATATTTATCAGGAAACCAATCTCTTAAAAACATTCAAACAAATCGATCATAAAGTTAAAATCACACTCCCGGATTAAACCTATGTCAGATTTACAAGTCATAGAATCAGTTGCAACCACAAAAAACGGTATGCTGGGAATACAGTAGCCGCAGATACCGGAAAAGATCCGGTAGAGAGAAACAAACACAGGAATAACAAGCATATTTTATAAAAGAGGTATAAAACTCAATATGTAGATCTCCTGTAAAACGTAATTCAATTTAAAGAAAACAAGTATGAAAAGTATAAAAAGATTAAGTATGCTTCTGGTAGCCATCTTTATGTTAGGTGGAGTGACAATAGCAAATGAAAAACGTGGTGAAAGAAAACCACTGGATCCCAAAGCCCGCGCTGAAAGGATGACTGAGCGTATGACAAAAGAGTATGGCCTCGACGATGCTCAGAAACAACAACTGCTTGAAGTGAATCAGGCATGGGCAGAAAAGATGGGCGAACGTCCGATGAGACCTCACCGTCATGGGAAAAAGGGCAGCCCCGCAAACATAGCCGATGGAAAAAAAGGCAATAAAGACGCGAATGTAAACAAAGAAAACAAAGAAAAGAAAAACAGAGAAGTGGCACGAGCCGATCGTGACGGTCGCAGAAATCGCCCGGATGCCCGGAAACTATCTACAGAAGAGCGTGAAAAACTCCGCGCCCAGATGAAGCAGACCCGTGACAACTACAATGTACAATTGCAGAAAATCATGACTGCCGACCAATACCAGGCGTATGCGAAAAAGCAAGCTGAGCGTGAGCAGAAAAGACAGGAACGTGGTGAAAACAGGAAAGAACACCGTGGTGAAAAGAAATCTGCTGTAGAGAAAACCAGCCAGAAGGTATAATACAAGAGTGACCTTTCAGGTGCAACAGACTTACTCCTGAATAAATAAACAAAAAGAGATATTATATTTTCATTACTATCTGATAGCCGGAGACAGCCTTGTCTCTGGCTATTTTAGTTTGAAATTCTATACCGAAACGTATCCTGTCTTATGACAAGATAATGAAAGACAGATATTTCTTTAGACAGAAGAACAAAAGAACATAAGAATTTGAACAGGAAAATTCAAATCATAGAAATATGCGTCGCGATAAAACATGTTCTTTTGTTCTTCTGTCTGAAAAAAGCCATTTTACTATTCTTGCTAAATATTCGTTTACTCGTTTTTTTCCTCTGACAAATTCTTGCACCCTATCTGTAAAATATTACCTTTGTCATCGAATTAAAAGCATTTGATGTATAACACACTACTACATACGAAGGATTCGGTATCTGAATAATCTGTAAAGCTCTTTTTTACGGATTATCCCTTCATTCGTTCAGACAATTTCCTGTCTGGATTGTTTCCTATTATATCAAAAATAAACCCTATAGAGTAAACATTGTCAGCCCATGTTGTCTGCTGTCGTTTGCACTATACAATAAACAAAAGTCATGAGTAACGAAAATAAAACCATCCACGATTTCGATTTCGCACTGATATGCAACTATTTCAAACTACTTGAAAGACAAGGTCCGGGTAGTCCGGAAATGACACAACTGGCTGCGAGTTTCCTCCCCGCCCTACCCGAATACGCGAAGATTGCCGATCTGGGTTGCGGCACAGGAGGGCAAACCCTTACGCTTGCAAGGTGTGTCCACGGAACAATCACAGGTCTCGACCTCTTTCCGGAATTTATTGAGATATTCAACCGGAATGCAGCGGAAGCAGGACTGCAGGACAGAGTGAAAGGCATTGTCGGCTCGATGGATGATCTGCCGTTTGCCGAAGAGTCACTCGACCTGATCTGGTCCGAAGGAGCGATCTATAACGTCGGGTTTGAAAACGGCCTGAAGCTATGGCGCAGTTATCTCAAAGAAAGAGGATACATCGCCGTCACCGAAGCAACATGGTTCACACCGGAACGTCCGGCAGAGATCAACGATTTCTGGATGGAGGCCTATCCGGAGATCGATACGATTGCCGTCAACATCACTAAAATGCAGCATGCCGGATATACTCCGATCGCTCATTTCGTATTGCCCGACACGTGCTGGACAGATCAATACTATGCTTCTCAGGAAGCCGCGCGTGAAGCTTTCCTGAAGGAATATGCGGGCAATGTGGCAGCCATAGATCTTATCGCCAGCCAGCGACACGAAGAGAGCCTGTATGAAAAATACAAAGACTACTACGGTTACGTGTTCTACATCGGGCAGAAACGATGACCTACTATACCGGAGAACAATTGATTTCCGTCAGGTTCTCCGGTATATACAAACCTTTATTTTGTAAAAAGTAACATGGAATCAACAGAAAAAAGCAGACAAGAATATATTTCACGGATCAACAAAGTAATGGACTATATCGAAACACACATCGATCAGCCGTTTACTCTCAACAAGATAGCAGAGATCGCCTGTTTTTCACCCTTTCATTTTCACAGGCTCTTTACCCTGTTGATCGGAGAGACACCGATGAGTTTCGTGCAGCGTCTCCGTATCGAGAAAGCAGCCCATCTGCTCCGCAACAACCAGCGACTCAGCATTACGGAAGTCGCCTACGGTTGTGGTTTCAGCAGCCTGTCGCTGTTTAGCCGTACTTTCCGTAGGACATTTGGCATTACAGCCCGTGAATTCCGGGATAC
>DALZBD010000337.1:0-5033 GCA_031977515.1 Bacteroides sp.
ATCAAAAATATCAGATTGTATCCGATCATATTCTTTGCTTTCCTTATTCTTACAAAAGAAATAAAGCTGTATAGGAACACCTCTGTCGGTGATCTCCATTTGTGCAACACGCATCTCCATCTGTTGGTTCACCTGTGAAGACTTTTCGAGGTATTTTTCCATATAGGCACGGAATGCCTGTGTATTGACAGGCAATGAGGCAAAAGAACATTTCCGGAACAGGGGAAGTTCTTCCCGCAACTTATCCAGCATCTCCTGCGTGCAGAGTTTCACAGAAGCCCTGTCTACATAGATGGGTTTGACCACCAGTCTGCCATCTGACTCTACCATCTCCCGCCAGTTCTTAAATGTATTTGTCAGCAAGACAGTAGGGGGTACGGTGGATATGGAATTGTCGAAGTTCTTGATCTTTACGGTAAGAATACCTATCTCCTGTACGATACCATCAGTCTTCTGATCAGATAAAGTAACCCAGTCACCGGGACGTATCATGTCATTGAGAGACAATTGTATTCCTGCAACAAAACCAACCAAAGGGTCTTTGAACACCAGAGAGAGAATAGCTGCCGATGCACCCAATCCGGCAAAAAGCACAGTAGGTGATTTATTGACGAGTATAGCGACCATTACAATGGCTCCCACAAAAAAGATAAGTACCTGGATCACCTGAATAAATCCTTTGAGAGAACTTACCCGGTTGGTCTTCTTCCGCCTGTAATGATCGTACAGAGCCAATATCATCCCGTTGAGAGCCAACAGGAAAACAAAAATGATATAGATCACACAGAACCTACGTAACAACGAGATCAGGTCACGTCCTTCATTAAAGAAAAAGGGGAGTAACAAATAAATAAGTATTGCGGGAATGATCCTCAACAGGTTGCGTATGACGCTTCGTTGGATCAGCAGATCGTCCCAGGTATAATGAGTACGGGCAGTCAGGCGAGTGATCCATTTCAGAATAAATTGCCTGAATACAAAGCTGAGCATCATAGCTACCAGAACGACGGCAGCCAGTAAGATCAGCTGGTCCAGAACATTGACCACGAATGCATGCAATCCCAGATCCGAGAGCAATTCCTGCAAAAGATTGTCCAGTGTATGTACAGGTTGTTTTTCTTCTTGCATACACACAAAACAAAATGAATTAAAATTTGGTTTACCCTCACCGTTCCCAATAAGCACAAAACAAGTTTTCTGAGAAATATTTGATTATATTCATTCAATCCTTTACTTTTACTCTGTTTTTACAGAAAAAGCACACCCCTATTATATTCTATATACAATAAAATCCTCATGAAAATCAGTGAAAGACTAAAGAGAATAAAAATATTCTCCTATTTCAGGGAATTATCAATAGTGATCATTGGTGTTTTGGTCACACTTGCCATTACAGATAAAGTAAATGAGAGTTCCAAACAAAAGGAAGTAAAAGAGACATTGCAGTTGGTCCAATTGGAATTACAAAATAATCTGGAACAACTGGAAAAAATGAAAACGATTCATCATGAAGACACACGTATGTTAAGAGTTTTTCGGAACCACCTCAAAGATATAAAAGCTATTCCTGCAGATACACTTATGAAATATCCAAATCTATTTGGCCGTATACTCGAATTTAACCCGAAAAAAGATGCATACGATGTTTTCAAGTCTTCCGCATTGATGCAATATGTAAAGGATAAAGTCCTTATTCTGGAATTGATGACGTGCTATTCTGCATTGAGCGAAATAGAAAATGCAATCCATATATATTCGGAGATGAAATCAGAAGCCATACAGGAATTTAAGCAATTAGACTATGACATTTATTCCGATGCATGGAGTATGTTCATGCAAAACAATCCTTATCCCTATTTCGAGTTGCTCCTGAGAAGCAACGATACGAGACGATTCCTTAATCACGGCGTCGCGGTCTTTGACGAAGAAGAAATATTTGACGGTACAAAAATTCTTCTCGAAAATATGATATCAAAAATAGAAAAGAAATACAAGTAGGCAGACCGTCAGATCAGTGAATACTCTTTCTACAGATTGCTCTCCGAGAGCGTTTTCAGCAGACAAGCATCAGGAAAGCTCCAGTCCAAATTCCTCTTTCAGCAAAAGCAAAGCATTGTTTTTCTGAGCCATCATCTGAAACTTCTCCACCCTGCTGAATGCTTTCACATTCTCCTTGGGCGCACTGACCCTGATCTGCATAGAGATCTTGCTATTGCGTAGTCTGGCACGAAGATAATTCTGTACGTCAGGGATCATTGCGGTAAAATCCTTTGCTATGAAATTGTTGTCCACCACTACTTCGAAAGTTGTCTCCGAGAGCAGAGTGGGTCGTATATGCTGCATACGCATGGAAGTAGCCCTGAAATCTATGGGAAGCTGACCGGCATATTCCTGCCAGTAGTAATTCAGGTCTCTTTCATTAAATATAAAGTCTTCCTGAGGGGTAGCTGCCTGTTGCTGAGCTACTGCTTTCTTCTCCTTTTCTTCTTCCCTGTTTGGATTCTTTATAGATATTCCGATACTACCCTTTTTGACTGTTGGTATTTTCTTTTCCGGAGAAACCTTGGCATTCTTCAGTGCATCAGGCATACCGGGTATACCCGCTGTCTGGCTCGATGTGACTGTCTGTGAAGAGGTAACAGAAACAGGTTGCGCTCCTGTTCCCGCAGACAGGGAAGCTGCGGATTCCGACTGTACAGCAGGAGATGTCTCAACAGGCCGGGCAGTAGTCGGTTGTTGCACCGGAGCCACAGCTTCACGCGTAGCCTGAGGAGCCACAGAAGCTCCTGCCGGAGTTGCGATTGGAGAAGCTGTTGTCTCCTGGGTTGCTGTCCGGAATACCGGTTTTATCTCTTGTGCAGGGCGGCGCCCCGATCCGGGCGCTTCGTCTTCCGTGGTCAGCTGCGCCAGCTGGATCAGTGTCAGTTCGATCAGCAAACGCTTGTTCTTGCTGGTGCGGTATTGCAGGTCGCAGTCGTTGCACAACTTCAATGCTTTGTATAAAAAAGGAAGCGGACACTGTGCCGCCTGCCCGCGATAGCGATCACGAATACTCGCCCCCACCTCCAGCAGGGCCAGAGTAGCTTCGTCTTTACTTACCAGAATATCCCGGAAATGAGAAGCCAATCCACTGATAAAATGTCCTCCCTCAAACCCATGATTGAGCACATCGTTAAATAGCAAAAGCGCATCGCTTACCTTGCCGTCCAGCACCATATCCGTCAACCGGAAATAATATTCATAGTCCAGCACATTCAGGTTCTCGATCACACTTTGGTAGGTAATGTTACCACCGGTAAAACTTACTACCTGATCGAAAATGGAAAGTGCGTCACGCATTCCGCCGTCTGCCTTCAGGGCAATCACGTTCAACGCTTCAGGCTCCGCGGTGATTCCTTCTTTGGTAGCCACATACACCAGGTGATCTACCGTATCACTCACTCCCATACGGTTGAAATCATATATCTGACAACGGGAAAGAATGGTAGGAAGTATCTTGTGTTTCTCTGTTGTAGCCAGAATAAAGATCGCATGCCGAGGAGGCTCTTCCAATGTCTTCAGAAAAGCATTGAAAGCAGACGCCGAAAGCATATGTACCTCATCTATAATATAGACTTTATATTTCCCGATCTGAGGAGGGATACGCACCTGATCCACCAACTGCCGGATATCATCCACCGAGTTGTTGGAAGCAGCATCCAGTTCGTGAATATTATAAGAACGTTGCTGACTGAAGGCTACGCATGACTCACAACCATCACAAGCCTCTCCGTCGGCAGTGGGCGACAGGCAATTGATCGTCTTGGCGAAAATACGGGCACAGGTAGTCTTCCCCACTCCGCGTGGTCCGCAAAAAAGATAGGCATGCGCCAGTTTCTGATTAGCAATGGCATTTTTAAGAGTAGTAGTCAGTGATCGCTGACCCACAACCGAATCGAACGTGGAAGGACGATACTTACGGGCCGAAACTATATAATTTTCCATAATCGGGATACTGCTGTGAAATTGTGAAATAGAGTTCGTGCAAATGTACACAAAAAAAAGATTTTGTGACAGGTTTTAAGTAACTGTTTTGATCCGGCCCGTTTCTTTATTTTCAGACGCAAATATGCGTCTCTATACCCGATGTATTTCTTTTGAAGATGACAATCTGTGTAGAGACGCATACTTGCGTCTGGCAAACAACAAAGAAAACGAAAGAAAGGACGAAGGATATCTATAAATTATTTTGGAGAATCAAAACAGTTTCTGAGTTATAAGTTTTATCTTTGCGGAAAGCATCCTAAAAAAAGAATGTATGAGTACTCTGAATTCGGTTTGGCTATTTATCCGCAGACGGAAATACCTGATCACCTTGTTGGCGTTCGGGGTCATTATCGGTATTGTCGATGAGAACAGTTGGGCTCGCCGGTGGAAATACGAACGGGAGATCCAGCAACTCCGGAAGGAGATTGAAAAATACCGTGCCGAATACGAAGAAAGTACATTGCTGCTACAAGAGCTTAGCACCAATCCGGAAGCCATCGAGCGCATTGCCCGGGAGAAATACCTGATGAAGAAACCCAACGAGGATATCTTTGTCTTTGAAGATTGAAACATGAACCGTCTGTTACCCGCTTTTTTCATAATCGGAGCCATCATGCTCCTTGCAGGGGCTGCCATATACATCACCCAATGGCCTCACGCCCCTTATATTTACACCATAGGAGCTACTCTGATGGCTCTGGCGCAGATCAATTCCCCTTACACAGGAACCAATAAAAATATCCGTCGTCTGCGCAGACAACAGATGTTCGGTGCTTTCCTTCTGGTAGTGACTGGTGGTTTTATGGTATTTGCAGACGGAAACGAATGGATCGTCTGCCTTTCGGTTGCCGCATTGTTGCAGATATACACCGCCTTCCGTATCCCACAGGAAGAGAAAAAAGAAAACAAATAAGGACTGCGTTCAAACAAATTCACATCAAAAATATAAGTAGTATACAAGGATGTGAGTTGTTCGATAAAACAAAAACGCCCGATGCTCTGCATCG
>DALZBD010000338.1:0-5003 GCA_031977515.1 Bacteroides sp.
GGCCTGTGTTGCGGATTTCAGGTATATGAAAAAGGGGATAAGCCGATGGCTTATTCTCTCTCTACAACCGGCTTACTCTCTACATGCCTATTGAGTTTGCTGTATATGTGGGAAGGTTAATCTACGTCCCAGCCCGTGGGACTTGCGTCCCACCAGGTGGGATCTGAGTCCCACGGGCTGGGATTCAAGTCCCACCCGGTGGGACACAGTATATGCAACCAACAAAGAGAGAATAAGCCACCGACTTGTACAACATATACAATAGGGAAAATGAGATCAACACGGTGCATCACGGTTGTTGGTCTATATCAGCCGACCACAATGAAAAAGGATCACCAGAGTCAACACTAAACAGGATCAAGACTCAAATCAACAAAATACCATACATTCAGACAATCGATTATAGGATTAAGAAGAATAAACAGTCAACCAAACTATCAGGACGATACAATCTTATTTACCAAAGCAGATACTACCCTGCTTTTTGTATTTCTATACCGAAAAGTTATACACCCACCTCTTACCTTCGGCTAAACCAAAAAGGAATGTATACGTATCATCTGTCCCGCGTACGTTTTTCATGCAATATGGTACATATCTACAAACATTTGAAACCTATTTTAATGAATTGTGTACCTTAACGAAACTCTTATTTGTTATCTTTGCTCCGTTAACTTATACAGATTTTTATCTATAACTTTAAATGATATCATACCATGGCTAATCTATTTGATGTGACCGGAAAGGTCGTTGTTATTACAGGTGGAACCGGTGTACTGGGCAAAGCTATTGCATTTCATCTGGCAGAAGAGGGAGCGAAAGTCGTGATCCTCGGTCGTAAGGCAGAAGTTGGAAACGAAATTGTGAAGGAAATACAGGAAAAAGGCGGTGAAGCCATGTTCCTGGTGACTGATGTACTCAACCGGGAAGTGCTGGAGCAAAATCTGGCGGATATTCTTAAGGCCTACGGACGTGTAGATGCCCTGCTCAATGCTGCCGGAGGAAATATGCCGGGAGCTACGATTGCTCCTACAGGTACTTTCTTTGACCTGAATACCTCAGACTTCCAGAAAGTTCTCGATCTCAACCTGACCGGAACCGTACTGCCTACCCAGATATTTCTCAAACCGATGGTGGACCAGAAAGCGGGATGCATCGTAAACTTCTCTTCCATGGCAGCCTTCCGCCCGATGACACGTGTAGCGGGTTATGCAGCAGCCAAAGCGGGTATTTCCAACTTCACTCAATTTATGGCTACGGAAGTGGCTACCAAATTCGGGGAAGGTATCCGTGTGAATGCCATTGCTCCGGGATTCTTCCTGACTGAGCAAAACCGTGCGCTGCTGACCAACCCGGACGGTACGTATACCGATCGCGGCCAGAGTGTGATCCGCCAGACTCCTTTCGGACGTTTCGGACGCGCGGAAGAACTCTGTGGTACGATCCAGTATCTGATCAGTGATGCAGCCAGTTTCGTGACAGGTACGGTAGCCGTGGTAGACGGTGGCTTCAATGTATTTGCCATGTAAGGAAGGAATAAATAGTAAATTGTAAAATCGTAAATAGAATGATGTATCTTTCTGAACAAACCTGGCGTTGGTACGGTCCGAATGACCCTGTTGGCCTGTGGGACATCCGGCAGGCGGGTGCTACCGGCGTAGTAACTGCCCTGCATCACATCCCCAATGGAGAAGTATGGCCTGTGGAAGAAATTGAGAAACGCAAAGCGGAACTGGAAGCAGCAGGCCTCACCTGGTCGGTAGTGGAGAGTGTACCGGTACACGAACATATCAAAACACAGACCGGTGACTTCCAGAAGTATATCGAGAATTACAAAGAAAGCCTGCGCAACCTGGGTGCCTGTGGTATCCGTACGGTGACCTACAACTTCATGCCTGTACTGGACTGGACACGTACCGATCTGGCTTATGAACTGCCGGACGGATCCCGCGCACTGCGTTTCGAACGGGCGGCTTACGTTGCATTCGACCTGTATCTGCTCAAACGTCCCGGTGCAGAAGCGGAATACAGCGACGAAGAAAAGGCTAAAGCCAAAGCACGGCTCGACAGCATGAGCGAAGCTGATAAAACGTTGTTGATACGCAACATGATTGCCGGTCTGCCCGGATCAGAAGAGAGTTTTACACTGGAGCAGTTTCAAGAGGAATTGGATCGGTATCAGAACATCGATGCCAATCGCCTGCGTCAGAATCTGATCTACTTCCTCCGGGAAGTCACTCCTGTGGCCGAAGAGGCAGGTGTGAAACTGGTGATCCATCCCGATGATCCTCCCTATCCGATCCTGGGACTGCCGCGCATCCTGAGCAAAGAAGAGGATTTCCGGACACTTATCGAGGCCGTACCCAGTGCAGCCAATGGTCTTTGCCTGTGTACTGGTTCGTTCGGTGTATCCTGTGCCAATGACCTGGCAGGCATGATGCAGCGGTTTGCAGACCGCATCCACTTTGTACACCTGCGCAGCACGCAACGCGATGAAGAGGGCAATTTCTACGAAGCCAACCATCTCGAAGGAGATGTGGATATGTACGAGGTCATGAAGGCTTTTCTGGAGTTGCAACAACAGCGTCAGCAATCCATCCCGGTGCGTCCCGATCATGGACACCAGATGATCGATGACCTGAAAAAGCAGACCAATCCGGGCTATTCCTGCATCGGAAGGCTACGCGGGCTGGCCGAATTGCGCGGACTGGAAATGGGTATTGCACGTTCGATGGAAAAAGAAGGATAATACAACTATCTGTATTTTTCTCCTGTTTTTATCTGAGACGCAAAGTATTGCGTCTCTACAAGTAAACCATATACCTGAAGAGAAAACACAATCTGTGTAGAGACGCAATACGTTGCGTCTCAGAAATGTGTCTCAGGAAATGGAGGAACCAAATAATAAGAACCATAAAAGAGTGCCGGATAAATATAATAAATTATCAGGCACTTTTTTATGGTTTCTGCCTATATCCTTTACGAAAGACTTGAGATCTGACTCAGCCAATCAATCCCATGATTGATAACCGTATTGTTCTTCCTCACCATTATATAGAAAAGTCTTCTCTTCTTTCGTTCCTCCATACTTTTTGTTTACCACAATCGATTTGGAAGAAGCACTCAACAGTTGTCCATCGTAAGAAACCACCACAAATAAAACATATTTGTTGTGCAATACATCCTCAAAAGTATGCATGGTCTGGGAAGTAGGAGGATAAACCATATTTCGCGTATATGAGAAAGAAGCAGCTATTTCTTCATGCAGCTGAAAAAGAGGAGATGAGTATAGAGGCGAAGCCGTACTGCCATCCGTATAGATAAGGATCCCTTCCTGATGAACAGACTCCGGGCTATCGGCGGTATTGATGTATTTATCTGTCTGCTCAAACAGATATACGCACGACTGTAGCTTATCTACTTCTACAGAAGAAATCTCTCCTCCATCCTGAGGTGCAGACTTTGTATATACAGTCACCGAAAAAGTCTCTTCTCCGGATTCATTATCACTTGTACAGGAAAAAAGGATGAGAATAGATAAAAAAAGAGTAATAGATAAATGTGATTTCATAATGTATGTGTGTAAACGTGTTGATTCATGTAGCATCCCCGACAAAGGATACTTTCTTGCTTTTCGACTTCTTCAAACAGAACACAAATATAGTTTTTTTATATGTATAAAGAAATACAATAAGCAGTATGTGTATGTATACTGTTTATTTTTCTGATACATATACCTCTACAGCACGGCTGCAACGGTATATCCTGATTTGGTGTACAAAAAATTCTGGTTATCGGGAAAGAAACTCCAACAGGGGCTGAATAAAGCGGTCGTATGCTTCGATGTGGGGAAGATGCCCTACTCCATCCAACTCCACCAATGTAGCATCCGGGATCTGCCGGGCCGTTTCCCTTCCCAACTGCGGATAGTTGCCCAAAAGTTTCTTTGCTTCTTCCGGAGCTCTGTCTTTACCCACAGCCGTACGGTCACGCTGTCCGATGATCAGAAGCACAGGAACTGATATACGGTTGAATTCGTAACAAACCGGCTGTGTATAGATCATGTCATACAGCAAGGCGGAATTCCAGGCGATACGGGGATAGTCGATATTGTTTGTCCAGCCGGCTGCGATCTCTACCCACCGATCGTATTCGGGTTTCCATTGTCCGCCGTAATAAGAGTGGAGTTGGTATTGTTTCATAGACTGGTAATTTTGCTTCAATTCTCCGGTATACCATTCCTCCACCGAAGCCCAGGGAACGTAAAGCCGCCAGTCTTCCAGACCGATAGGATTGGGAAGAATAAGTTTGGTAACCATCTCCGGATACATCAACGCAAAACGGGTTGCTACCATCCCACCCATAGAGTGCCCTACCACAGCCACGCGGTCAATGCCTAAACTATCCAGTATGGCACAGGTATTGGAGGCAAGCAAGTGAAAGGAATACTGTATGCGATGCGGCTTGGAAGATTTTCCAAAGCCGATCTGATCGGGGATCACCACTCTATAACCGGCAGCAGACAGATCATGCGCCGTCTGCTCCCAATATGCTCCGCAAAAGTTCTTTCCATGCAACAACAGGACGGTCTGCCCATTGGAATTCAGAGGTTTCACATCCATGTATTCCATTTTCAGCCTTTCGCCCTGAATATCGAGTGTAATATAATACTCCTCAAAAGGATACGTGATATTTTCCAGATTGGTAGCCGACACCAGACGGAAAGTCTGTTCCTGAGCATACATACACGTACACATCAGAGAAAACAGCAGATAGGTGGCAACGTTTCTCATCTTTTTTATCTGTTGTAAGTAATGCGCCAGATCGTGCGGGAAGCATCGTCGCTCAACAGTAGAGAACCATCCGGAAGTTCTGCAATGCACACCGGTCGGCCATGTACTTTAAAATTTTCTTTGTCCGCCACAAATCCCGTCAGAAAATCTTCCGGTGCTCCGGAAGGCTTGCCATCGGTAAAAGGAATGAAGAGTACTTTGTAACCGGAA
>DALZBD010000339.1:0-4981 GCA_031977515.1 Bacteroides sp.
TTGCCGCCCTTACAGTAAGTCAGATCTCTAAACTCAAAGGAGGAGGATCTTCAGGCTCTACAGGAAACAACTGTTTGTGTAACGGTAACAATTGCAAATGTAACGGCAATAACTGTAACTGCTATTAATATTCTATTTATAACCCTGTTATAACATAAGGAGGGTGTATTACTGTGTGACTCATCCTCCTTTTAATAAATATATACATAATGAAAACTTCAAATAAGCTAACACGATTATCTAAAGAAGAAGGAATATTGAAAGGTGGTTTTGCCGCCCTTACAGTAAGTCAGATCTCTAAACTCAAAGGAGGAGGATCTTCAGGTTCTACAGGCAATAACTGTTTATGTTACGGTGACAACTGTAAATGTCAGGGCAATAACTGCTATTGCTAATAAACTAATAATCCTTTTACAATCAAAGAAGAGTGTATTACTCTGTTATTCACTCTTCTTTTTATAAACATTCTATATCATGAAAACATCGAATAAACTAACAAAATTATCTCAGGAAGATGGAATATTAAAAGGTGGTTTTGCTTCCCTGACAATGAGTCAGATATGTAAAATCAAAGGAGGAGGATCCGGTGATGGAAACAGCAACTGTACATGTTATGGAGATAACTGTAAATGCTTCGGAAATATCAACTGTCCTTGCCACGGAAATAACTGCTACTGCCAATAATATGTTATAATCCGTAAAGTAGAGTGGAACTTTGCTCTATTTTTTACATAGCATTTTATAAAAACAAATATAAGCCGATAAAATGATCTGAAACGAAGGTAAATAAAAAAGGGGAATTTATAGCGTTGACAACATGTCTGATTGCCAGATTGACTCCGGTAATGATAAGGTAAATAATTATATAGGTTACAGATATCACGAACATAATTGTGTATTATTGTCTTTCCATTGATTTTCTTTTTTTATCGTATCTGTACATACCCTGACTGATACGAAACCAGACCAACAGCTATACAGGCTACATTAAAAAACACATTTTACACATGAAGAACAGTCAATTTAATCTTTTCTTTCCATGGGAAGAAACCATCGTCGGTTACAATTCCCTGGAAAACGATTTTATTTTTCTAACCAACGATTTATATGATATTTACCGCGAAGTTTCATCCGGAGATATAAATAACTTACAAACTGTACATCCCGATTTCTGGAAATTGCTGAAAGAAAAAAACTTTGTTGTCTCTGACGACAAAGACGAGTTGCAGGCGGTAAAGGAACTGGTGCGCTCGATTGACGACAGCCCCTCCCAATATCACATGATGATCAACCCTACCATGGACTGCAACTTCAAATGCTGGTACTGCTACGAAACCCATGTCAAAGGATCTAATATGCAGGCACCGGAGATGGAGAAACTCAAAAAACACATCGTAGCCAGCATAGACTCCGGTACCATCCGCCATTTTACCATCAGCTGGTTTGGAGGCGAGCCTTTGTTGTATTACAAACAAGTCGTTCTGCCCATACTGGAATTTACACATGCGTATGTCTCAGATAAAAAAGAGGTCTGTTTCAGTTCCAATTTTACCTCCAACGGCTATTTCATCAACGACAAAATGGTAGAAGACTTTAAAAGGTTGAATGTTGACTTTCTGCAGATCACACTGGATGGCTATCGGGACAGACACGATAAAGTGAGACACAACAAAAATGGCAAGGGCTCTTACGACAAGATCGTGGAAAACATCAAAAGGTGTGTGCGAGCCAGCATCACCATATCGTGCCGCATCAATATATCCGCCGATACACTCACCGAAGACATCCACCGGATACTGGAAGATTTCCTGGATCTGAGCCCGGAAGAAAGAGAATTTATCAGCTTTTCTTTCCATAAAGTGTGGCAGGAAAAAGAGAATCTGAACGACGACATTCTGCAACTGATCGATCTGTTCGAATCTCATCACTTCCGCACCGAATACAACAAATACAACGACACGGTACAGAATTCCTGCTATGCAGACAAAGTGCATCAGGCTACACTCAACTACAACGGAGATGTATTCAAATGCAGCGCGCGGGAATTTTCGACGGAAAGCCGGGAAGGGGTCCTCAATGAGGCAGGAGAGATTGAGTGGAACGAGAAATACCACAAACGCATGCAGGCCAAGTTCAACAACCCTCCCTGTCTCACCTGCAACATCCTGCCCATCTGCAACGGCTCCTGCTCGCAGACAGCCCTTGAAAACTCCGGCAGGGACTATTGTATACACAACTACAGCGAAGAGAGTAAGGTCGATGTGGTGAAAAACAAGTTGAAAATCGCTCTTAGCTGACCAGACCTATGAAGTTTATCCCCCAACATGACCAGATGGACTGTGGTCCCGCCTGCCTCTCCATGATAGCCAGCCAGTATGGCAAAGAATACAGTATTCAGTATTTGCGCGAACAGACTCACATCTCACGGGAAGGCGTGTCTATGTTGGGGATTGTGCAGGCAGCCGAACAGATTGGTTTTGAGACGCTGCCTGCCAAACTTAGCTTTGAAAAGCTGATCCAACTGTCTCAGGCTTCGCAAGTGCCTTTGCCGGGTGTCATACACTGGAACCAATCGCATTTTGTGATCCTGCGCAGGATACATACACAGTGGTTTACAGGCAGGTACATCTTTGAACTGGCAGATCCCGGACATGGGTTCATCTCTGTGTCGGAAGAGAAATTCAAAAAATCCTGGTTGTCTCAGGATCAGGAAGGGGTGGCTATCTTTCTGGAGCCCGGAGAGAATTTCTTTGCACAGACATCCGTCAAAAAGAAAAAACTCTCTTTGAAGTACCTGGCAGACAACTTTACCCAGTACCGCAGGCAACTCCTGCAGATCCTTTTCCTCTTGCTCATAGGCAGCGGCATCACGCTCATTTTTCCGTTCCTGACGCAGAACATGATCGATAAAGGGATACACAACAAAGACATCAGTTACATCTCCCTGATATTGATTGCGCAACTGACACTTTTTTTTGGCGCTACCTTTTTTGACATCCTCCGCAACTGGATCACCCTGTCTGTGGGCACCCGGCTCAACATACAGATCATCTCCGATTTTCTCAAAAAAATGCTCCGGCTACCCATCCGGTTTTTTGATTCGAGAATGATCGGCGATCTGCAGCAAAGGATTCAGGACAACGAAAGGATCGAGAAGTTTATTACCTCCCAGAGCATTTTGGTGGTTTTCTCCATCATTACATTTCTGGTCTATTTTGTGGTTCTCTGCTACTACGACTATAAAATATTGCTGATCTACCTCTCCCTCTCCGCACTGGCCATCGGTTGGTCGTTTGTGTGGTTGAGAAAAAGGAAAATCGTGGACTACTTCCGGTTTCAGGAACAAAGCAGCAGCCAGAGTTCGGTATATGAAATATTGAATGGGGTCACCGAAATGAAACTGAATCAGTTTGAAGAACTCAAACGCAAAGAGTGGGAAACGGTGCAGGAAAAACTATTCCGGATCAACAAGCGGATCCTGCGTATCGACCAGTTCCAGAATTCCGGATTCGAATTTTTCAATCAGCTGAAAAACATCCTGGTGACTTTTCTCTCTGCCTATTACGTGGTACAGGGAAAAATGACACTCGGAGAGATGATGAGTGTCTCTTACATCATTGGGCAAATGAATGCCCCCACCAACCAACTCGTCAATTTCTTCCGCTCTTTACAGGATGCCCGCTTGTCTATGGAGCGCCTCAATGAAGTACAGGAAAATCCGGAAGAGGAACAACCGGGGCAATATAAACTTACCAGGAAGGAGATGGCAGAGCCTTTCTGCGAAGCCAAAGGCATTCAATTGAAAAATCTCTCCTTTCAGTACCAGGGGCCTTTGTCTCCGTTTGTCTTGAAAGACATCAATCTCCTCATCCCGGAAGGGAAGATCACGGCCATAGTGGGCAGCAGCGGAAGTGGGAAGACCACGTTGATGAAACTCTTGCTCAAATTCTACGAACCGGTAGAGGGAGAAATCTTTTTCGGTGGGCACAACCTGCAAGACCTTTCGGCCAGAAGCCTGCGCGAAAACACTGGGGTAGTGATGCAGGACGGATACATATTCTCAGATACCATCGAGCGCAACATTGCTACGGGAGATGAGGAGATAGACACACACAAGCTGCAAAAAGCGGTAGAAATAGCACACATCAAAGAGTTTATCGAAGAATTGCCACTGGGCTACAAAAGCAAGATCGGTATGTCGGGCAACGGCATCTCGGGTGGTCAGAAACAGCGTATCCTTATCGCAAGGGCTGTATACCGTGACCCCTCTTACATCTTTTTCGACGAAGCCACCAGCGCATTGGATGCGCGAAGCGAAAAACTGATCCATGACAAACTGAATACGTTCTTTCAGGGAAAAACGGTGATTATTATCGCTCACCGTCTCTCTACGGTGAAAAATGCAGATCAGATAGTGGTGCTGGAACAGGGAGAGATTGTAGAGATCGGAAACCACGAGACATTGGCTGCACACAGAGGGCCTTATTACCAACTTGTGAGCAACCAGCTCGAACTGGGAAACTGACTATCCGGAGACAAAAGTCAGAAATAAACTGGATACTCCCCTGTCACGGTTCTCCCAGATACTTCACAATCAATCCTACCTGTGCCGGCGTAAGAAGTCTCTGGCAGACGCTGTATCCTGATAGAGCCAGTTGTTCCGATAGTTCAGGATGTCTGGCAATCCATTGGTTGAAACAACGCCGAGCCATCCGAGGCGATCTGTGGGGCAAATAGAGAAGTGCCAGAAAGGTTTTCTCCAACGCTCTCTCCTGTAAAAATTCAATGTCGGAACAGTAAAAAGGGTCTGTCTTTTGCATAGGTTGTAGTTTTCTGTTGAAATAATGAATAAAAAAAACGATCTTCCGCAGGAAGAAATTCACATCTACACCGCCAGGCCTGGCAATCTTCTTTCTCTCACTCTCTGCTCTTGTCGGAAAGGATTTTCAGGATATACAGTCCCGGCCGGTTGATCTGCTTG
>DALZBD010000340.1:0-4972 GCA_031977515.1 Bacteroides sp.
TATTTTATAATCTGAAACATCCGGGTGTTCCCGTTCTGTCGAAAATGCAACAAGACCTAAAGTGGTAGCCACATAGATTACATCCTCCCGGCTGTTTATGGCCCTGACCTCATAGCCGGTATCCATCGGATAGGCAGCCAGTTCATTGGAAGAGTGAATGAAACGATGGTTTGTTTTGTCCCATCGGTTGATGCCACCCCCAAGGGTACCTATCCACAAATGACCCTTCTGATCTTCGTGGATGGAATAGACACTGTTGTGGCTCAGCGAATACCTGTCAGAGGCACTGTGTGTGTAGTTGGTGATCCTGTATAAACCGGAGGTGCCGTCCACACCTTCCAACAGGAACAGTCCGTTCCCTTTGGAGCCTATCCAGATGTTGCCCTCGCTGTCCCTGACAATCGTGTATGCCATGATCTTCAGGGGAGGTGCTGTACGGGAAATGGTCCCGCCGGCCGACAGATACCCTTTGAATCTCTTCCGGGAGTCATAGATCGCAATATATCCCTCTTTACTGCCCAGCCAGATGTTTCCGTCCGGATCTTCAAAAAGAGCCCTTATCTCAAAATTTAACGCGGTCGACTCCTCCGAAAAATCAGACATCCTGAACGTCTCGTCGTCCAATGTAATTTTTTCTATACCTTCCGTACGGGTGCTGATCCACAGGTTTCCCCGGTCGTCCATAAACAGATCGTGCAGCATGTGAGAGAATTTCCATTCCGGTGAAGAGGGATCGTTGAAAAAGGGGATCAGCCTGTCTGTCTTCGGATCGTAATAAGAAAAACCTCCACCGCGTGGATGCACCCAGATGTGTCGGTTTTTATCTTCCACGATAGAAAAACGCGGAGGAAACATAAAATCCACCTGTGAAGATGTCTCCGGCTGATAATACTTCAATCGATTGTCGATCAGGCTGAACCGGGCTACTCCCGGCACTGCTGTCTCTAGCCAGATGGTATGATAGCTGTCTATAAAACACGATTTCATTTCGTTGGAAGGCAACTCTCTGAGACGGGTACTATCGAAGTGATTCAGACCCGATCTGTAAGTATCGCAGATGAAAAAACCATGCCCGGAAGTCAGGATGATCACCAGGTTATCTGCGATACGCTGTATATCTATAATGTCAGAACCTACTCCTGTCTCAAACAGATCAAACCTTTCCGTCGCCTTATTGAAACAAAAAATATTTCCGTCATTGGCTCCGAACCAGATCTCATGCTCCGTCTCGAAAGAGGAGAAAAAGGAACGGATATTTTCCGGAGCCTTCTCAGAAAAATAAAAGAATTCTTCTTTTTCATCTGTTGGCTGTATACGTACCAGGCCATGATCGGTCAGGATCCAGGAAGATAAAGATGTATCCTCAAACACAGCATTCACCCGGTTGCCGGGCAATCTGTGATTCTCCTGCGAAAAAACAACACAGTTGTTTGTGGTATCAGGTACACAAATTGCCCCCATGGTATCGGAGATCAGCCAGACTTTGCCGGAAGGCATCGTCAGCATATCCGATGCCTCAAAACTCTTGTCCTCTACCTGAAAAGAAGTGACGTACCGCTCTTTCCGCGGATCAAACCGGTACACCTCTTTTGTATAAGCCGTGTAGGTCCATATATATCCCCGGGAATCTTCTTTGATCTTATCGATGCGGTTGTTTCCCATAAAAACCGCATCGTCCGGCGTCGCCTTATAAGTGGTGAAGGTATATCCGTCGAAACTACACAGACCGCCCCACGTGGCAAACCACATCAACCCTTTGCTGTCCTGCAGGATGTTCATGACAGTACGCTGCGGCAATCCGTCCGGCAATCCGTAATGCTGGATATGGGATTTGGGCTGACCCATCGTTGCGCCACACCCTGCTACCATACATATATATAAAACAATAAGACGAACTCTCATAAGCAGCTAACTATAGAATATGTAACAAAAATAACTTTTTTAGCCGACATTCCTTGCTTCCGGAAAATTATTTCCGGAAGGTTTGCTTTACTAAATTATTGGTACACATTTGAATATGTATACATTGTATTTCACAAGGTACAATTTAACACCGTCGAAATGCCAATTTCAACCCCTCTTATTGATGATTTCCTCCTAATATTGCACCTTATTTATTTTTATAGCCGTCAGTTTACTGTTCATCGGATGACGAAATATGAATCAGATATATACGTACTTATCGCCTGCATCCATGTTTATCAGCAACATAATGGCTATTTATCTATACCAGCCCCTATAGGGCCGATATACAATGAATATCGTCATTTATAATTTAACATATCAGGATCAATTATATGAAACCACTGACCACCTCTATCTTAGTCATCGCCTTCTGTCTCTTATCGCTGCATATCTCTGCCGCCACCGGAGACAAAAAACGGGTCATTGTACTGACCGACATCGAAAATGAACCCGACGATGCCATGTCGCTGGTACGTTTTCTTACCTATTCCAACCAGTGGGACGTAGAAGGTATTATAGCCACTACCTCTATCCATCAGAAAAACAGGATAGCCACCTGGCGCATCAGAGAAATCATAGATGCCTACGGTGAAGTCAGAGACAATCTGTTGCTACACGAGACGGGCTATCCCACAGCCGATCATCTGCATCGTATCACCAAAGAAGGTCGTGTCGATTATGGAATGCGCGCCGTAGGCGAGGGTATGGATTCAGACGGCTCACAACTCATCATACAAGCTGTAGACCATGCAGACGAACGCCCTGTGTGGGTGCTTGTCTGGGGAGGTCCCAATTGCCTCGCTCAGGCTCTGTGGAAAGTGAAAGCTACGCGAACCAATGAAGAAGTGAAGGCATTTGTAAAGAAACTCCGGGTGTATACCATTTCCGACCAGGACGATAGTGGCCCGTGGATCAGGCACACCTTTAAAGACCTGTTCTACATCGCCAGTCCCGGATATCATCCCTTTGGGGCATATCACCATTCGACCTGGAGCGGCATCGGTGGTGACAACTTCCACGGACGCTTCTGTGGTGCCGATTTCAGCATCGTAGACAATCCCTGGCTGGATGAAAATATCCGCGGAAAAGGAGCCCTGGGCGCACAATATCCACAGATGAAATTCATGATGGAGGGAGATTCACCCACCTTTCTGTATCTGATAGACAATGGTCTGGGAGATGCCGAACATCCCGATTGGGGAAGTTGGGGCGGACGCTACGAATACTATCAGCCCCGGACAGAAAGATGGTTTCTGGAACCCGAAACCCGTGCGTTCTGGGCAGATGCCGTGGATGAGGTAATGGGTGTCGACGGTCGCTGGCACACCAGCAACCAGGCGACGATCTGGCGGTGGAGAGAGGCTTTCCAGAATGATTTTGTAGCACGTATGGATTGGTCTGTCAAGTCGTACGACACAGCCAATCATCCACCTGTACCAAAACTGAGCCATCCCGATGAACTGACAGCGAAGATCGGCGACTGCATCACACTGAATGCGGAAGAAAGCATGGACCCGGATGGAGACGAACTCTCTTTTCAGTGGTTTTACTACCCCGAAGCCGGCTCTTTCCGGATCTCTTCCGGACGTACGGGAAATCCCCTTGAAATAAGTGACGCAGACAAAGCAAAGGCATTTTTCACAGTGCCCCGCAGTCAGAGAATAGGGAGTATGCATATCATATTGGCTGTCACAGACAACGGTACGCCCGCTCTGACACGTTACAAACGGATCATTATTCATGTAACCGAATAGGAGTCTGTCTGACTTTTGCTTATGTCTTTATACAGATTTGAGGTCTTGAAGGCGCAACATATTTGAGACGCAAATTTGCGTCTCTACGTCATGTATATATTTTCTTTTGAAGGTGATACACTTGTAGAGACGCAATACCTTGCGTCTCAGAAAAAGGAGTAATAAAATATAACCCCTTGAAACAAAAAATAATATAAATATTAAAAACGGAGATAACAATCATGAAAAAAGTAAGTATTCTCTTTTTCCTCTCTTTGTATACTGTAGTTTCCATGGCACAGGCACCGGTTCCCGTGAAACCACGTATTCTCATCAGTACCGATATCGGAGGTACCGACCCTGACGACAATCAGTCCATGGCTCATTTCCTGATGTATAGCAACCTGTTCGAAACAGAAGGTCTGGTCTCTTCGCCCTCTTACGGCGATGGCAATATATCAGAGATCTTACGCATGATAGACCTGTACGAAAAAGATCTTCCGGAATTAGAGAAAAACGCGACAGGCTTTCCCTCTCCCGACTACCTACGCTCCATCACTAAGCAGGGTAGGAAAGGAGCAGCGCCATATACCGGATATACAACCGCTACGGAAGGGTCGGACTGGATCATCCGGTGTGCCCGCAAAGAAAGCCCACAACCCTTATGGATACTGGTATGGGGTGGTCTGGATGATCTGGCGCAAGCCCTTCACGATGCACCCGATATTCAGGACAAGATCCGGATCTACTGGATCGGCGGCCCGAATAAGAAATGGAGCACAAACAGTTATGCTTATATCCTCGAAAATTTCCCCAACCTGTGGTTTATCGAAAACAACGTCTCTTACCGGGGCTTTATCGCAGACTACAAACAAATGGATGAATACAACGGGAAATATTACGATACATTCATTCGTGGAGGTGGACATCTGGGGGAAGACTTTTTCAATTACCTTGAAGGCAATACCAAACTCGGTGATACACCCTCTCTGTTGTATATGATGGATGGCGATCCCAACGATCCCACCAAAGAATCCTGGGGAGGTAGTTTCGTCAGATTTACCCACAGCCCCCGGATTGTATTCGACCGGCCCACAACAGCAAAAGACACCGCACAGGTCTTCTCCATGATGGAATTTCGTGTGAAAGGACCCGAAATGGATATCCCGTCGGATTCCATTTGCATGATCATGACCATAAACAAACAGACCTGGGGTGGCTATTATCTGGGAGAAGGCATATACGCCGTCAGACATTCTACGTATACTCTCGGC
>DALZBD010000341.1:0-4964 GCA_031977515.1 Bacteroides sp.
AAAGGGGAATACCGTTTCCTGTATGCTGTAGACAAAGGGTTGCACAAATTTATTTGTACGTATCAATTATGGGAATACGACTGAAAGAATTAAGTAAAATAGGATATACCAATCATGTGGCCCGAAGTCTGGCCGTAAACATTGTAAATAAGAATTGTAAACATGCAACAAAAGAAGAGATTATCAATCAATTGACCGGAGTGATGCAACACCCCGAAGATTACAAGGGAGATCCTGTATGGGGCAGGCTGGCAGAGCATTTTTCACCTACCATACAGCGTATACCTTTTACTGTGTATGAGTTGAGGGATCAGCCGCTGGGATATAAAGTCTATGGTAGTAAATTCATTGAAAGCATTGCCAGACAGCAGATGGATCTGGCCATGCGCCTGCCTGTGACGGTGGCCGGAGCACTGATGCCCGATGCTCATGCCGGGTATGGACTTCCTATCGGGGGCGTATTGGCAGTAGAAAATGCTGTGATCCCCTATGCGGTGGGGTTGGATATCGGTTGCCGGATGAGCCTGAGTATTCTCGATGTGAAGCCTGATTTTCTGAAGCGTTATGCCCATCAGATCAAAGAGTCACTCAAAGAATACACCCACTTTGGTATGGATGGAGGGTTGCCTTTTGCACAGGAGCATGAAATTCTGGATCGTGAGGAGTTTCATCTTACCCCTTTGCTCAGGCAATTGCATGGCAAGGTGGTGCGTCAGTTGGGGACTTCGGGCGGAGGAAATCATTTTGTGGAATTCGGAGAGATAGAATTGGCAGAGGGCAATGTTCTTGGATTGCCTGCGGGAAATTATGCAGCGCTACTGTCACATTCCGGCTCGCGTGGAATGGGAGCAACTATTGCCCGGCACTACAGCAGTGTGGCGCGTGAAGTATGCAAACTTCCCCGTATGGCACAGCATTTTGCCTGGTTGGACCTGGACAGTGAAGGCGGTCAGGAATACTGGTTGAGTATGAACCTGGCGGGAGATTTTGCCCAGGCCTGTCACGAACGTATCCACATCAACCTGACCAAAGCATTGGGGGTAAAAGCGATTGCCAATGTCAACAATCATCACAACTTTGCATGGAGGGAAGAGATCGCTCCGGGCCAGTATGCCATTGTACACCGCAAGGGGGCTACTCCGGCAGGCAAAGGAGTTGCCGGATTTATACCCGGTAGTATGGCCACAGCAGGTTATCTGGTGTGTGGCAAAGGAGAATCTCAGTCGCTCTTTTCGGCTTCACACGGTGCGGGGCGTGCCATGTCACGTCAGAAAGCAAAAGAGCAATTCACACAATCCGCATTGAAAAAGTTGCTTTCTCAACAGGGAGTTACTTTGATAGGAGGGAGTGTAGAGGAGATGCCTCTGGCTTATAAAAGCATTGATCGGGTGATGCCTGCACAGGAGTCGCTGGTAGAGGTTCACGGACGCTTTATGCCGGGAATAGTGAGGATGCATAAAGAATGATGTGTTTTCTGGTGAATAAAAAAGTGAATGAGACTTTTATGTATAAGAACTAAAGTGAGAAAATAATTTAAACATCAAATGGACAATAAAATATATTTGCAGATAACCTCGGGACGTGGCCCTGTCGAGTGTTGCCGGGTGGTAGCCCTCGTGCTGGAACGTATCCTTGCACAGACCCGACGACTTGGATTGGTAGCAGAGGTGCTGGATCGTGAACCTGGGGTGATCAACCGTACCCTGTTGTCGGCTACCCTTTCCCTGCAGGGTGAACGTTGTGAGGAGCTACTGAAGGAGTGGGAGGGTACTGTACAGTGGATTGCGCAGAGCCCGTACCGGGTCTACCACAAACGGAAAAACTGGTTTATAGGTGTGCATGCATTTCAGCTACCCACACACAATCTGATCCGTGAGAATGAGTTGAGCTATCAGACACTGCGGGCTTCCGGCCCGGGTGGACAGCACGTAAACAAGACGGAGTCTGCGGTGAGAGTTACTCATTTGCCTTCGGGACTGAGTGTGACAGCTTCGGACGAGCGTTCGCAGTGGCAAAACAAGAAACTGGCCACCGAGCGTATGCTTGTGAAGCTGGCTGCCTGGGACACGGAGCAACAGATGCAGGTGGCACAGGAAAACTGGAACCATCACAACTGCCTGCAACGGGGAAATCCGGTCAAGGTAATAAAGGAAACATTGTTGTAGATCTGTAACGTAAATATACAGGGTAGAATGAGTCGGCTGGGGTACAACCCCGGCCGATTTTTATTCGGCAATTATCTTGCCAGCTTATTACGGTTTGAAATTAATCCCGGCCTTTCTTGCTTGTGAATGTTGCAACTGGCGAGCTATTTTGTATAAATTTCCTTCTTTTCTGAAATTCGCACCGGTCTGTTTGAACCAGAAAGCAACTTTTCTCTCTACACAAAGATCATGAATTTCTTTTACCCATTCGTAATCACATATACGCGCTTCTCTTCCCGATTCTCCACCTACAACTACCTGCTCCAGCCAGTTGCCCACCCAGGGAGTGAGATCAAGACGACTGAGCAGCGGCTCGCAGATCAGTATTTTGTGTTTGATGGGTGCTGCTTTGTAGATCGGCATACGGAAGTCCACCTGTTGCTGGTTTTCCATCGTACAGCAGATAGTCACATGGTCGTAACCCTCTCCCCAATCCGCAGGCAGGCATTCTTCCAGACGGTGGATACGCTTGGTAATGAACATAAAAGAGAGATCACTTCTCTCACGGATCATTTCCCACACCTCATCGCGCCAGATATCCGCATCTTCTACAAAGAAATCGGAAGTGAAGCAGGTCATCACCTCCGTGCCCGCAGCTATTTTGTAGGTTCCGTCTCTTTTTTTACGGATGGGAAGATCAAAATTCTTTGTTTTCTGAACCACAGAACTATCTATGCCTCGCCTGGCATCCCCACGATAGACGTAGCAATGACGACAACCTTCACTTATTTTGTGGCAACCGTGCCATAGATTCCAGATAGTAGACATAGATGGAGTGATAATACACAAAGGTAGCTATTTCTCCCCACACAGGCAACAAGGAAATGTATGGCTTGTGAGTATCAGGCTTTGTGTCCGAAACAAAGTTTGACTCCTAACTTATTCTAAATAAAAAAGACGGTTGTGAACCCTGGAACTAAAACTATGGTTTAGGGAATAATATATAAATGTAAATCAACTATTTAAAAACGAAACAGATGAAAAAGACTTTAAACATAGTCATTCCCATAGCAGTGTGTTTCCTGTTGGGATGGATAGCCAGCTATTTCCAAACGGATTCCGTACAGAATTGGTACCCTTCCCTCAACAAGCCTGCACTCAATCCTCCCAATACCATTTTCCCGATAGCCTGGAGTATACTGTATGTGTGTATGGGATTGTCGATCGGTCTGGTACTCAACTCCGATAGCAACCGTAAATCGTATTTCGTGACCTTATTTGCTGTACAATTGCTACTCAATTTTGCCTGGAGTTTCTTATTCTTTGTCTTCAGAAATCCGTTGCTGGGAGCAATAGATATTATACTGCTTGCACTTGTGATCATTTACTATGCGTTTAAAGTATATCCGGTATCGAAAGTAAGTGCATACCTGTTTGTTCCCTATATTCTCTGGATTGCTTTTGCGAGTTATCTGAATATCTATATTCTGATGAATAATTAGAATAGAAATACCTTTATCGGAAGCCTGTTTAAGGCTTATCCGTTTCTTTCTTAGATGCAACGTATTTTAGACGCAAATATGCGTCTCTACGTCATGTATATATTTTCTTTTGAATGTGATACACTTGTAGAGACGCAATACCTTGCGTCTCATATACCTCCCATCTGAAGCGAAAAAGATACGGCACAATCCGGACAGGCTCTGCATGTAGCCGGGATTTTATTCTCTTTGGGTTCATTCCAACTCGGAAATCTGAATATCAATTGTTTGCAAAGCCATTGAAATGTCATGGGCAGATATTTCCTGGCTTTCTATACGTAATATTTTCTCCCAGTCTTCAAAATCCACGTTCCATTGACTGATCTGAGGATATTGTGTCAGTACAGTTCCAATGCGTTTTATATCCTGTTTGCGCGTAATAGAGGTGCGGAAAATTAAAATATCTTTCTGCATATAGATTATTTATCAATCGGTTTGGTAATAAGGGTGGCAAAAGTACGTCCTGGAAAGTTGAAGAGTTTGTCTGTTCTTGCTAAGTTTGAAGAGATTCCGATTCTTTAAGTTAAAATTCTTTTTTGCCTGTTGGGCCAGGTTTGTTTATAGAATATGAGGGTATGTCAAAGGTTTCATACACAAATGACACACCCTCTTCCTGATGTCAAGAGAATTTGGCAGAAGTTTCCAGATCTTCTCTTTTACAAAATCCCAATACCGGTTACAACAGTGTCACCGGTATGCAGATATCCACAACGAATTTGCCCTCTGTTTTCGGCTTACGGTCGTTGTGATACAGTTCGAACGGATATCCTTCTGCCTGTCGGTAGCCGCTTTCGGTAAACCACAGGCACATGGTGTTCCATGCCTTCTCAAACTCCGTTACATCCAGTTCAAATTCTCCTACAACGTATGTACCTGCAGGCAGCGTCATTGTTCCGAACTCCCCTTCCGTTTCCACTTCACTGTCTACCAGGATACAGGCACTCTGCCGTACCTTTTCGAGGTCGGTCACAGACGGGTCGTCGTGTGTCACAGTCATACTTTTGGTCAGTCCCGGGGTATATAGCCCACGTGGCACAGCCCAGCGAAAGAGTTTTTCGTACGCTTTGTGAATCTCGTGGAATGCCCCTGTATGGCGGCAGTACACCATCTGCATCTCCGGTAGTTGCTTTACTTCGATTTTTGTTTCCATAATGATCAATTGTTTAAAATCTACGTGGCAAAAATCGGCATTCAACGCATCTTCCGGTTTCATATTCTTGCGGGCCGGTTGACCCTGATTGCTGAAATAGAATCCGTCTCTGGAAATAATCAATGGGTC
>DALZBD010000342.1:0-4951 GCA_031977515.1 Bacteroides sp.
CCAGCCCCAAAGCTTCTTATTATCCTGTATATCTTTCTCAGGATAAACTGCGAAATAATCCGGAAGATCATTATCGCACCTATAATGATGGGGTTATTTCCGGTTGGAAACGCTATGTCCTGCGAGAAGAAATAGTTAAAGGCAAAAACTCTAAAGATTTCAATAAAGCAATGGACACAAAACTTGTCCCATTAGCGAAAGGAACCACATTTTGTGGAAAGATCTATTTTCATAATTTACGGAAAGTAGAGTTAGGAGCTTTGCTGTCAGCGATTACTTTTCATGGCAATAGCCAGTGTTTTCATCAGGTGGGGCAGGGCAAACCCTATGGATTGGGACAGGTGAAAATAGATATCAGGTTGAAAGGAGAATTGCAGGAGCCTCGTCACTATATGGATATCTTTGAGAAAGAAATATCCGGGCAAATCTCAGATTGGTGTGAGCATGCAGCCATTAAAGAACTTTTGGCATTGTCCTCTGTCAAGGTGGCTCCTTCAGACACAGAATTTCAATATATGGAAGTAAGGGGATATCAGGATGCTAAGAGAAATAAAGAATTCTTACGCCGGTATACAGAATTGAAAAAGGATGGTTCACGTTCCGGCACTTCAGTTGAACCGGAAAATAAAGGATAAGCTATGTTTATAAATCTTTCTAACCATTGCTCTTCCCGCTGGGAAGAAAATCAACTCTCTGCGGCAAGGCAGTATGGAAGTATAAAAGATATACCATTTCCTTCTGTTCCTCCTAGGTGGACGGAAGCAGAGGTGGCTTCGTTGGCTGCGCAATACTACAGACAGTGCAAAGAATATGCAACGACAACGGAGGAAGTTGTTTTTCACATTGCTGGTGAGCCGGTCTTTTGTTTCTTTTTGATTCAGCAACTTTTGGAAGATGGTTTTAAAGTGCTGGCCTCTACTACAGAGAGGATTGTCAGAGAGAACGAAAAAGAGAAAATAGTGCGATTTGAATTTGTGTGTTTCCGGGAATATAAATTGATAAATAATAGAAAATGATGCAGAAAATGGAAAAAAACAATCCCACATCAGTTATTCGAAAAATATGGAGTTCGACATGGTTTGCTATTCTGGTACTCTGTCTGCTGATGTTTACCGAGTGGTATTCATTGAAACATTTTCAATACACAGGTCACGGATGTAATTGTTTCCTCGACAGTAAATATCCATATATTATTTTGCTTTTATGGATAATACTTTCAGCTATTACTATAACCGGACTTTCTGTGCGGGTATATGTCTTATCTAAGTTTGTGGTGAGGAAGTTTCTGACCAATGCCTTGGGTATGAGATGGATTGCCTTTGCTTTTATTCTGGCTTTTCTGGTACATATTTCCTGGATTTCAGACGTATTGTATCAATTGATAGTCAAAGATTCGGGCAGTTTCGTTCAATTTGGTTTTTTGTTTTTAGGTATGATCATTTTGATTATTATCTTTCCGCAAAGCAACGAGATCAGAAAACAAATTCCGGACGATGAAAAGACCCTGTTGATATCAGGGATTTCAGCCGAGGGATTTTCTATACGTAATCTGGACTTGTTTGTCAAACCATTTTTAGGGGAACAAAACAGTGGGTATGGAAATATTCAGGATGTCGTTATTTTCCTGTCTGATTATGTCTTTCAAGGTTACAGAATGGGTAGAGAAAGGATGTTGACACCAGAAGAATTGTCTGATAAAATCAGAGGGTCATTGACAGCTATGTTGGAAGTAGTAAATAAGACTTATTTGAGAGAGGACTTTCACAATGTGGATGATCTGACCACTTTATTGAAAGATTCCATTTGGGAATATGATTTCAACCGGTTTAAGGATATATTGGGAGAGCTGGTATTGGCTTATATCAAAACCAATCGTCCGCATTATGCAGATAAAACAGTGAAAATCTACTTCAGTAAGATGATGTATGACTATGATAATTTCGAAGAATGTTATACCAACCTGGGAGCACTCGTAAGAGACTATGAGAAGAAATTGAGTAGGGGTACTTCAGGTACACTCATGCATATAAACCCGGGTACAAATATTTTGTCTTCCGTGATCTCTTTGTATGCAATCAAAGCAAACCGCAGTCTGCTCTATACAAATCAGAAAACAGGGAATATACAAACATTGGATTATGATCTGAGAACTACCTCTTCTGTGATTGTCGACCTGATTGAAGAATATGAAGAGTCATAGTTGTAAGTTCTATTTGTAACAAGATACATGAAACCCTCTCTCTTTCATAACCTTTGTCGCATAGAGACCCTTTACCATGCCTGGAAGCTGGTAAAGGGGAAAAACTCTGCCGGTGGGGTAGATGGCCTGTCTGTGGCACAATACGAAGACAATCTCGAACTCAATCTTCTCGAACTCAGCCATGAACTGCTCGAAAAAAGGTGGGTGCCCGAGCCCTATCTGAACGTACAGATCAGGAAGAATGATACGGAGAAAAGAAAACTGGGATTGCTGACGGTCAAAGACAAGATCGTGCAACAGGGGATAAAGATGCTGTTGGAACCCCGGTTGGAGAAGATCTTCAGTAACCACAGTTACGGCTACAGGCCCGAGCGGGGGCCAGTCAAAGCCATCCATCGGGTATCACATATTCTCAGACAGTACAGAGAAGGCTGGATGGTGAAGTTAGATATAGATAATTTTTTCGATACCATAGATCAGACCCGCCTTCTGACCCGCCTTGATAATTTTATCAAAGATCAGGAATTTGTCCGACTGATAGAGATATGCCTGAAAATGGGAAGTGTCTGTGGGCGTGTGAAGTGGAGTGATACTCAGACAGGAGTGCCTCAGGGAGCCATCTTGTCTCCTTTATTGGCAAACTTCTATCTGCATCCGTTTGATCAATTCATGATGGGTAAGACTTCCGGCTACATCAGGTATGCAGATGACTTTCTGATCATTGGCAGGAGCAAAGAAGAACTGGATGGACTGTTGGAAGTAATAGCACGGAAATTAGAGACGGATTTCCTGTTGAAATTGAACGAACCGCTCTTTGCTGGTTTCAGAGAGGGACTGGAGTTTCTCGGAGTAACGGTCTCTCTGGCCGGAATAGATCTCTCCGAAAAGAAAAAAACAGATCTGATTCAGAGGATCGATTCGATACAGATCTCTGCCGGAGAAGTAACGCTTAAAAGCAGACAAACCCTGCAGGGTATACAAGCCTACTATGCCCGGTTGATTCCGCAGTCGGTACTGAGAGAATTGGACGCTTACCTGATAGGTAAAGTACACAAACTGATCGGGGAACACAGAACAGAGATCAGCAGCAAGGAGCGACTCTCTTCTCTGCTCAGGAAACTGGAATATTTTGCGGAGGTGACCAACCTGTCCCGTTCCGTATTGCTGAAAGAATACCTCGAGACCTATGACAATTGCCTCAGCACGACTACGCGAAAGACAACTGTACCGGATACCCGGCAGATTGTGCGCCGAAAGAAACAGGAGTATAGAAAAAGAGAAATAGAAGGTACGGAACTGGTGGTACAGACTTCGGGTAGCCTGATCGGAGTATCTGCCCATGGAATCGTGGTGCGACAGAAGGGGAAACCTACTCCACAGAAAACCTCCCGCCTGCTCAGACACATTACAATTGTGGGGCAGGGGGTATCTGTCACCAATTATGCGATCCAATATTGCAGCCAGCACCGGATACCAATTGATTATTTCGATGCGAAAGGAAAACACTATGCTTCCGTTACCTCTCCACTTATGATAGATTCCATGCTGTGGAGTAAACAGTTTCAGCTTCCCGAACTCAATAGATCTTTTCTGGCGGCTGTTATTATCGAAGGAAAGCTCAAAAATCAGCGAAGCCTGATCAAGTATTACCACAAATACCACAAAGCAAGAACCGATATACTGAACTACAAGTATCCGGAAGCAGTGCAGACATTGGAGAAGTGCATAGAGCGTGTAAAGAATAAGCGAAAGCTTACAGGCGACTTTGCTGCAAGAATATTGGCACAGGAAGCCGTAGGAGCAGTTGCCTATTGGGACTATATCCGTTTGTTGCTCTCGGACGATGGCGTGGATTTTCATGCGCGTGTCAGGCAGGGAGCTTCCGATCTGATGAATTCCATGCTCAATTACGGATACGCCATTCTCTACAGTCGCGTGTGGCATGCTGTCCTGGCCCGTAAATTGAATGCGGGACTGAGTGTGCTGCATACACCGCAACCTGGTAAACCGACATTGGTATATGATATAGTCGAACTGTTTCGTTCGCAGGCAGTAGACCGGATCGTCATTTCATTGATACAAAAAGGGAAACACCTTCGGATGAAAGACGATCTGCTGTGCGACGAGACGAAGCAAGTACTGATACAAGCTGTTCTGGAACGTATGAACCGCTACGAGAATTATCGGGGAGAAGAAATACAATTCAAAGAGATTATAAAAAGACAGGTCCGGGAAATAGCTCAGTTTATTTCAGGAGAAAGTCCAACATTTAAACCCTATGTTGCCAAATGGTGAGAGCTAAAAAAATATTTTGTATCATTGCATACGATATAAAAGACGATAAACGCCGATATAAAGTTGCGCGTATTCTGGAGAAATATGGAAAGAGAGTCAATTACAGTGTATTTGAATGTATGTTTACTGAAAAACAGTTTTCTATGGCATCTGAAATATTGAATAGGAAAAACAGAAACAAAGAAGAAAGTATTGTGATTTATCCGGTATGTGTCAATTGCTATACAAAAATTCTGTATTATCCGGAAAAGAAAAACAAAGTACAAACAGTGAACTATTGTTGATTTTCTTTCGAAAAAGTACTTTCTCTCAGGAAGCCATTGCAGTGACATTTGTTCATTAAAATGGAAGATAAGGTTGTTTGCTTTTTCGCAAGAGTGACCCTGGAAGAAATCATGTGGTTTTCTTGAGAAAAAAGTGTGATGTTTTAAATATAGTTGTTGCTTAATTGTTTGT
>DALZBD010000343.1:0-4934 GCA_031977515.1 Bacteroides sp.
ACAGAAGCGCAAAGAGACGATCCTCAAGAGCCTGGAAGAGCAGGAGGTATTGACTACCGAACTGCGTCGGCGTATTGTGGAAACCTGGAACGCGACAGAGCTGGAAGATATCTACCTCCCTTACAAGCCCAAACGAAGAACCCGCGCAGAGATTGCCCGCCAGAAAGGTCTACAGCCTCTGGCCGATCTGATCCTGCTGCAGCGCGAAAACGATCCGGAATATCCGGCCTATAAATTTGTGAAAGGAGAAGTGACAGATGTTACAGAAGCGCTACAAGGTGCACAGGATATCATCGCCGAACAGGTGAGTGAAGATGAAAAGGCACGCCATATTCTTCGTAATTTCTTCGACAGGCAATCTGTTATCACCTCCAGGGTGGCCAAAGGCAAAGAGGAAGAGGCAGCCAAGTACAGGGATTATTTCGATTTTTCCACTTCACTCAAACGCTGCTCGTCTCACAGGCTTCTGGCCATACGCAGAGGAGAAGCAGAAGGATTATTGAAAGTCTCTATCCAGGTTCCCGACGAAGAGTGTGTCGAACGTCTGGAAAGACAGTTTGTACGTAGCCGCAACAACAGTGGCAAGCTGGTGGCAGAGGCTGTGGCAGATTCTTACAAACGCCTCCTGAAGCCTTCCATAGAGACTGAATTCGCCGGTCTTTCCAAAGAAAAGGCAGACGACGAGGCTATCCGGGTGTTTACCGCCAATCTCCGGCAATTGTTGCTTGCTCCCCCTTTGGGACAGAAGAGAATACTGGCGATAGATCCGGGATTCCGGACAGGCTGTAAGGTGGTGTGTCTGGATGCACAAGGCAATCTACTGCACAATGAGAATATCTACCCCCATCCTCCTGTCAACAAGCGATCGGAAGCTGCGTCACGGATACGTAAGATGGTGGAAGCATACAAGATAGAGGCTATTGCTATTGGCAATGGAACGGCAAGTCGGGAGACAGAGCAATTCATTACCAGCCAGGCCTATGACCGTAAACTGGAAGTATATGTAGTGAGCGAACAGGGAGCTTCCATCTATTCGGCCTCCGCGGTGGCAAGGGAGGAGTTTCCGGAATATGATGTGACCGTTCGTGGAGCTGTCTCTATCGGTCGTCGCCTGATGGACCCGCTGGCCGAGTTGGTCAAGATTGATGCGAAATCAATCGGTGTGGGCCAATACCAGCATGATGTGAACCAGACGAAATTGAAAAAGGCACTGGATCAGACGGTAGAGAATTGTGTGAATCTGGTCGGAGTAAATCTCAACACAGCCAGTCGCCACCTGCTCACTTATGTATCCGGTCTGGGACCGCAACTGGCACAGAATATTGTGAATTACAGAGCCGAAAACGGTGCATTCAAAACCCGCAAAGAGCTAATGAAGGTTCCTCGTATGGGTGCCAAGGCGTTTGAGCAATGCGCAGGTTTCCTGCGCATACCGGATGGGGAATTTCCACTGGATCGTACGGCTGTGCACCCGGAAAGCTACGGCATTGTGCAGAAGATGGCGAAAGACAAAGGATGTACATTGGAAGAATTGATCTCCACTCCTTCCCTACGCAACAATATCCGCCTGGAGGATTATGTGACTGCAACGGTAGGACTTCCTACCCTGAAAGACATCCTCCGCGAATTGGAAAAGCCAGGAAGAGACCCGCGTCAGCAGATCCGTGTATTTGAGTTTGACCCTACTATCCGTACACTGGACGACCTCAGAGAGGGAATGACCCTGCCGGGAATTGTAGGTAATATTACCAACTTCGGTGCCTTTGTGGATATTGGTATCAAAGAAAATGGTCTGATACACCTTTCTCAGCTGGCAGACAGGTACATCAGCGATCCTTCTGAAGTGGTATCTATCCATCAGCACGTCATGGTGAAAGTGACAGGAATTGATCTGGCCCGGAAACGCATTCAACTCTCTATGGTGGGCGTGGATCAGTCTGCGGTGAAATAGGCACTCTGTGTGCTGATATAATCAGTGGCAGTTTACAGAGTCGGAGAATAATTCAGAGTATATCGGAAGGTTTATTTCATTAATTTATTGTTTCATACACTTGTAGAGACGCAATACCTTGCGTCTCCATTGCCTTCCGTCTCCACTACCTTGTGTATTTTTCTATAAATATAAAAGATGACACGTGATAGGAGACACAAAGTATTGCGTCTCTACAAGTATACCATATCCCGGGAAACCTTCTGACCAACACTGTTTACTGCCTATCCTCCGGCAATAGCTTCTGTTTTCTTTCGTAGTATAAAATAATACAGCCTGTAGTAACAAGCATCAGCAAAGTACATACAAGGGATCCTTCGAATCCGAATTCACCACCATTGATCAGATTGTTGTCCTGTATGTTCAGTTTTATCAGTGAATAATTCCCATCTATTCCACTGACCTTAAATCCAAGAACAGGGCCTTGTATCCAATTCCAGAAGGTATGCAGGACAACGGGAAACCACAGATTGCTTGTATACAGATAAGCTGCTCCCAACATCAGACCTGCTATAAAAAGATTCAGAAAAGGAACGAAGCCTGTATTTGGATTCAGAAAGTGCAGCAAAGAAAAAATTGCCGAGGAAATGGCCAGGGCCACAAAACGATTCATCTGCGTATACATCAGCCGTCTCAGCATGTATCCTCTACACATGATCTCTTCGGCAAACGCAGCAAGAAAAAAGCCACCTAAAGAGTATAAAAGGGCGGCAGGATCCCACGTATAGCCCGTAATTTCTACACTGCCTCCATACAGGATCACAGGATACCCCACCAGATACAACAAACCTGCTACACCTATGGCACAGAATATATCCCTGGCTCTGCCCGAGATAATGAATCCCATACCCGAAAGAGGATACTTATCTGCATACTTCATCCAGATAAGAGCGGGAGTCAGTACCGACAATAAAAATATGACCTGGCGAAACAGGAAAGCTCCGTTAAATCTAAATCCGGTCTCCATATAGGCTCTCCACTCTCCACCCAAAAGAACGTATACTCCACCGGCCAGCAGTTCATAGATCAGAGTAAAAAAGAAAAATGCGACTATATAGGTAATGATACTGACTGCTACAGGAGCGCGCCAGATAACCGGAGACGGATCGGATGAAATGGGTTCTCTATGCATTTCATTTTCAGGACTGCCGAAGGTTTCGTATCGGTTTTTTTCCGGTTCTCCGGAAGGAGATTGTAATTCCATGATCTGTTTTTAAATAAGGGACAAAATTAGTGATTATTCCAGGAAGCTACGCAAGTTTGGTTTATATTTTCTATCTTTGTCTTTACAAACCCTATACATTTATTCCATGAAATTCAAAAGAGGAACACTTATTCTGCTCCTGCTTAGCTGTATGCTGGGAGTATCTGCCCAGGTCAGTAAAACATTTTTTGTGAACAAAGCCGGTACAATGATCTCCATGATGACCGAAGAAGAGGCCAACAGCATCACTCACCTTACGCTGACCGGGAAGATCAATGCGATCGATTTCAGACATTTGCGTGACGGTTTTGAGAAACTGGAAGTTCTGGATATCTCCAATGCGGATATCCGTATGTATACAGGCAAAGAAGGTACACATCCCGACAAATTTTATGTCTATATGGCCAACTTCATCCCGGCTTATGCATTCTGCGGACGACTGGAAAATGGTGCATACCAGGGAAAACTGTCCCTGAGAAAAGTGATCTTATCGGAAAAGATCAAAAACATTGAAGATGCCGCATTCAAAGGATGTATCAATCTGGATATCTGCCAGATCCGTAAGAAAACCCCGCCCAATCTGTTGCCTGAGGCATTGGCAGACACGATCACTGCTATATTTGTACCTCTGGGGAGCAGTGACGAATATCGCCTGAAAAATCGTTGGGAGAATTTTGCTTTTCTCGAAGGCGAACCCCTGGAAGCGTCTTTCCAGGTAGGTGCTCTGGGAAGCCTCGAAGAGGAAATCCTGAGTACGGGCCTGCAACCGAAGGATATCAACTTCCTGACGGTCGAAGGCAAACTGGATGACGCAGACTTCAAACTGATCCGGGATTATATGCCTATGCTGGTGTCTGTAGATATATCCAAAACCAGTGCAACCCGGATCCCTGACTTTACTTTCGCACAGAAAAAATACCTGTTAAGAATCAAACTGCCTTCACAATTAAAGATCATTGGCCAGCGTGTATTCAGTAACTGTGGCCGTCTGAGCGGTTCGATAGAACTGCCTGCCACTGTTACGGCCATTGAGTATGGTGCTTTCATGGGATGTGAAAAACTCAGACAGGTGGTTGTTACGGGAGATCAGCTGACGACTCTGGGTGAAAACCTATTCGGCAGTGGAGAAAGTAAATTAATCTATCAGCAATAGAATAATCAATATCTGCCATATAGATAAATTAAGAGTGCTCGTTTGCTCCGTTTGGAACATACGAGCACTCTTTTTTATGGTTCTTTTTTACTTTAGCAGAAAAAGAACCCTACCTTATGCTTATATCTATCATTTACACCATCCATTTTTTCAATTTGAATTGTACGTATGTATACTTGTTCCCTGTGCAGAAGGCAGGTAATGAGACGCAAATATGCGTCTCTACTGAATGTAGGTCTGCAGGGCTTTTATGTCTATCAGTTGTATCTCTTTTCCGGAAACAGCGATAAGTCCTTCCTTACTCATTTTATTGATCTCCTTGGACAAAGCGGGACGGGTGACACATAAATAATCGGCAAGCTGCCCCTGGGTATGCTCCAGCAACACGGTTCCGTTCCCGTCGTTGAGATGCGCAAAAAAATAACTCACAATGCGGTTGCGTACATTCCGGTGAGACAATGCTCTCAGACGGGCAGTTGTACAACTGTTGCAGTTGCCAGTCACGCACAGAAAACTTTTGAGCAGACTGGGTTCTTCGCTGATGAGTTTAAATACGGATTCTTTGGTAGCAGTGAAAAATATCCCTT
>DALZBD010000344.1:0-4878 GCA_031977515.1 Bacteroides sp.
CTTCGTGATGAGTCTTTGAAGTGGTGCGGCTATAGATATCGAAAGAAATGCCAAAGTCGGCAAAAGACTGTTTGATCAGCTTGTGATAGCGGTCTACCACATCCTGTGGGGTAATGCCTTCCTTCTTAGCACGTATGGTGATAGGCACTCCGTGCTCGTCTGATCCTCCTATAAAGAGGACTTCCTCTTTTTTGAGACGCAGGTACCGGACGTATATATCGGCAGGTACATACACGCCTGCCAGATGGCCGATATGTACAGGTCCATTGGCATAGGGAAGCGCTGAGGTCACAGTGGTCCTTTTGAATTTCTTTTCCATTGTATCGTATATTTGTTAGATGCTGTTGTGAGAATGTGCAAAGATAGCTACTTTTTTCTATATTTCCGATAAAGAGAGCTGCGGCAATAGGTTACATATCGGAGTGAAGGTGGCAACGGACTGAACCCTGCATCCGGGTTGATAGTTATACATAAGATAAAAGGGGTATTTTGTAAAGGATCAACATTTATATAAGATGCAACAGAACCTTGGCTAAAGTGACAAACACCATTCGCATTTACAGGGTTCGGTATGCTGACATATCGGTATGTAATGTTCTTGTTTACTCTAAAATTGAATATTTTTTGTTGACTTTTTGTAGGTAAAAAGGTATATTTGTGAAGAAATGTCTAAATTGAACTGTATATGATCACACCTCAATTGCTTTGTCCGGAGAGTATTGTTGTCGTTGGAGCCTCTAATAATGTGCATAAACCCGGAGGTGCTATCCTCCGGAATCTGTTGCGTGGAAACTATACAGGTGAATTGCGGGCGGTGAATCCCCGTGAGCAAGAGGTACAGGGGGTAGTCTCTTACCCCGATATAGCTTCTTTGCCTGCCACTGACCTGGCTATTCTGGCCATAGCTGCCCCGCTCTGTCCGGAGGCGGTGCAACAATTGGCTGCTGAAAAGAATACAAAAGCATTTATTATTCTTTCGGCTGGATTCGGGGAAGAGACCTCTGAGGGAGCAGAATGGGAAGAGCGTATTCTACAGACTGTAGAGTGTCATGGTGCCTCTCTGATCGGGCCCAATTGTATCGGTCTGCTCAACCGTTGCCATCACAGTGTATTTACGCAGCCTATCCCCGAGTTGGATGCTCAGGGGGTAGATCTGATCTCCAGTTCGGGCGCTACAGCCGTATTTATTCTGGAGTCGGCAGTGACCAAGGGGCTGAGGTTTAATTCTGTATGGTCTGTAGGCAATGCGCCACAGATCGGAGTGGAAGAGGTGCTGCAGTATATGGATGAGAATTATGTCGAAGGAAAAGATTCGGATATCAAATTGCTTTATATGGAGAGTATCCGTGATCCGGATAAACTCCTTTTCCATGCATCTTCCCTGATCCGTAAAGGTTGCCGGATAGCCGCTATTAAGTCGGGTAGTTCGGAAAGTGGCAGTCGCGCGGCCTCTTCCCATACAGGTGCCATTGCAAGTTCAGACTCGGCAGTAGAGGCGTTGTTCCGCAAAGCGGGAATTATCCGTTGTCATTCCCGGGAAGAGCTCACTACCGTAGGTGCTGTTTTTACATTGCCTGAATTGAAAGGACGTAATTTTGCCATTGTGACCCATGCGGGCGGGCCGGGAGTGATGCTGACGGATGCCCTGAGCAAAGGAGGTATGAAAATACCCCGACTCGAAGGAGCGGTGGCTGACGAACTGAAGAGTAAACTCTTGCCCGGGGCTTCTGTAGGCAATCCGATCGATATACTGGCAACAGGTACTCCGCAGCATCTCGGGATTGCGATCGATTATTGTGAGAACCGGTTTGAGCAGATCGACGCGATCCTTGTGATCTTTGGTACACCCGGGCTGGTGACCATGTTCGAAGCGTATGAAGTGCTTCATCAGAAGATGCAGACCTGTCGCAAGCCTGTTTTTCCGGTACTCCCCTCGATACATACGGCAGGGGAGGAGGTAGATATGTTCCTGAAAAAAGGACATGTCAACTTTGCCGATGAGGTAACACTGGGTACGGCTATTTCCCGTATTGCTCACTCGCCGCGTCCGGCTACGCATGAGATAGAACTGTTTGGAGTGGATGTTCCTGGCATACGGCGGATCATAGATTCGATCGCTGAGGATGGATTTCTGCCTCCCCATCAGGTACAGGCTCTGTTGCAGGCGGCAGGTATTTCGCTGGTAGAGGAGGTGGTATCTTCCGACAAAGAGGAGTTGCTGGCGTTTGTCAGAACAGTCGGTTTTCCTGTAGTAGCCAAGGTGGTGGGACCCATACATAAGACAGATGTGGGAGGAGTGACATTGAATATACGTAGCGAGGAGCATCTGATGATGGAGTTTGACCGGATGATGCGTCTTCCTGATGCGGTGGCTGTCATGGGACAGACCATGCTTCAGGGGAAAGAACTATTTATCGGAGCGAAGTACGAAGAGCGTTTCGGACATGTGGTGCTGTGCGGACTGGGGGGTATCTTTGTGGAAATTCTTCAGGATGTCTCTTCGGGTCTGGCACCGTTGAGCTATGCGGAGGCTTATTCCATGATCCGTTCGTTGAAGGCTTATAAGATCATACGCGGTACACGGGGACAGTCCGGTGTGAATGAAGATAAATTTGCGGAGATCATTGTACGTTTGTCTACTTTGCTTCGTTTTGCCACAGAGATCAAAGAAATGGATATCAACCCGCTGTTGGCAACAGAAAAGGATATTGTAGCTGTGGATGCGCGTATACGGATAGAAAAATAAATTTTATTAAAAATAGATTGAACGGCGATGCAGTATTGTCGGTAAGAGGGGATTCTTATTAGAGGAGGAAGATGTTCCTATGTGTAGAGATGGGGAAAGTGAACTTTTCTATGGCTAAGAGTGTTTTGTAAAAGAACTTTCTTATGTAACATCTAAACCAAAGGGATGAGGAGGATATTGTTGGTAATATGACTCCGGAATAGTAAATTAACTCTGATGAACTCTCTTATTTATGATGCAAAGCAGAAAACGTTGGTTAGGCTTTATCAATCGTATTTTGTCTATGTTCTTAGCTCTTCTGGGATTTACTTCCTGTGAAAAAGAACAGGCCACAGAATATGGAATGCCTCATGCCCGGTATGAGATAAAGGGCAAGGTATGGAATGCGGCAGGAGAGGCGGTACCCGGAATGGGTGTACTTGCCACTGAACATTATCCGTTGCCGGAAGCTGTTTTCGGGCAGATGGCCGAGGAAATCGTCTATACGGATATAAACGGAGAATTTGTCGTCATACAGGAGAGCTCTCACAACAGATTCCGTATGTATCTGTTGGATAAAGTAGAGAATCCACCCGGGTATGAAGCGGTAGATTCCGTAGATGTGGACTTTGAGCAGGTTGCTCTGGAAGGAGGAAAGGGCTGGTACGTGGGAAGTGCTACACAGCATGTAAACGTTCGGCTGGCTGAGAAATGAAAAACGATTTTCTGCGGTAAAAACAGGAAAACGGAATGTGATTACAGACTTTTTATTTGCTATAGGCGATAGGAGGGTCTGTTTTTCTTTTGTAAATAGAGTGAAGAGAGCTCTTTTTATGGGTCAGATCTGATCAATAGTCTGATAAAAACAAAATAAAATGGGTGAGTTAACCGTACGTAAACGTCTGGCACTGGAAATCGCACGAAAGATCTATAACAATCAGAAAGAACTTCATCCGTTGCGTAGCTTATTCTGGGAGTGTACCTTGCGCTGTAACCTTCAGTGTAAACACTGTGGTAGTGATTGCCGGCAATCGTCTGCAGTGAAAGATATGCCCATGAATGACTTTTTGCAGGTAGTGGATTCTTTGGTTCCCCATGTAAACCCCCGTGAAATGAATGTGATCCTGACAGGAGGGGAGCCCCTGGTGCGTAAGGATATCGAGAAGCTGGGGCTTGAACTATACAAACGGGAAATTCCCTGGGGAGTGGTTACCAATGGTTTGTTGCTCGACCGCAAAAGACTGGATAGCCTGCTTGCGGCCGGAATACATTCCCTGACCGTGAGTCTGGATGGTTTTGAGGAGGAGCATAACTGGTTGCGTGGAAAGGACGAGAGCTACAGAAAGGCGATGGATGCTATCAAGATGCTGGTGCATGAACGGGAGATCGTATGGGATGTGGTCACCTGTATCAATCGTAAAAACTATCCCCATCTTTCGGAGTTTCGTGATCACCTGTACCGACTCGGTGTGCGGAATTGGAGGGTATTTACCATATTCCCTGTGGGGCGGGCTGCGGAGCATGCTGAATTTCAATTGTCTGATAAGGAATTTACCGGGCTGATGGAGTTTGTAAAGGAGGTTCGCAAGAGTAAACAGATGAAGCTCAGTTATGGATGTGAAGGTTTCCTGGGGCGCTATGAGGGCGAAGTACGGGATGGATTTTATCACTGCAGCGCAGGTGTTACAGCAGCGTCTGTCCTGGCCGACGGAGCGATCTCGGCTTGTCCCAGTATACGCAGCAATTTCCATCAGGGCAATATTTATAAAGACAATTTTATCGATGTCTGGAACCAACGTTTCGGGAAATTCAGGAACAGGGAATGGGCGCGTCAGGGTGTATGCGCCGATTGTGACTTTTTTCGATACTGCGAAGGCAATGGTATGCATATGCGGGGAGATAACGGAGAGTTACTTTTCTGCCATCACAGGCGGCTGAATTCGTTATAAACATAAGTTCGGATCTCCCTGCGATACGATTCTTTTTTGTATGGGAGTAGGATAGAGTGTTTCAGAATGATTTGTAGTCCAGTGACTTATGCCTCGTAGAGTAGGTAGACTATGTAAACCCCTTGCGGAAATAGATATTAGACTAAGATTTACCAGCCCCGTAGGGGTTGTATGTTTGTAGCCCCGTGCGGAAGCGCGGGGACA
>DALZBD010000345.1:0-4861 GCA_031977515.1 Bacteroides sp.
TGACAGAAAAAAGAACCCACGATCCATGTTGGCTACAACCCAAATAGCTTCTTAGTTCATCTCACGGAGATAGTACATGCTGAAAGCAAAAAATGCCACAATAATCACATCCACCAACAGGACAAGCAACTCCCGTCCGGGGGTTCTCATCTGTTTGTATTCCTCATAAAGTCCGGTATTTCTTTTCTGTGGGGAAAATCTTTTCTGATTTTGGCGATAAAACCAGAAAACAATAAGAAGAAAGCTGAAAAAGACTATTTCACGAGACTCGTGGATGGGCAGATATTGAAACAGATACAGAACGGGAGGAATGATTACCATCGTTTGCAACACAGAAAGCAGACCTGAGGTGTTGATACATAATCTATCCTCTATGTCCCTGTAGCAGGGATTGATGATATACATCAGATGATAGAGAGAATAATACCAATAGGCATACAGATTCATCTCCATCGGACGATTCTTCTCATATCTTCTCCTGTGTCCCGAAAATCTTCGCATAAAAATATAATATCTATCGTTCAGAAAACTACCTCAACATTCCCCTGTGTATTCCCCGGGCACTTCTGTCACTTTCCTCTGGTAGATGGTGGACTTATATCCATTTTCCCCTGTCGTGGAAATCCGGAGGATTTATATCACCTTTCTTATGGGGAAAAAGTAACTTTTTATCAGACGGCCATCGGGATGATTTTTCTCTTCAAACCAATTGGTTATTTTTATGTGAACTCTTTGATGTGAAGGGGTAGCAGTACTTCTTGTAAAGAAAGTTAAAATATTTGTCTATATACTCAGGCTTGCGATCACAACTGTAAGTGTGTACGGATTCTCCTTCGAGATCTTTCCCGGGATACAGTTCCCCCATGCTCAGGTAGTCGATACAGCGTTCTGGCTATAATTGACTGGAAAGTAAAGCCATGTAGCGGTACCGCCAGTAACAAATAGGATCAGAAGATAGAGAATCCTCATCAGGGTACGTTTTTTATAGGGGTGGTTGGCAAGTCATCTTCAGGATGGAAGAAAGCACCTTTGGGGTACAAACAAAAAAACCACTCCTACCGTAAAGGGGTGGTTTTTTGTCTTTTTCGAGATAGCTCTGCTTATTTTTTTGCAGCTTCCAAAGATTTTTTGCGGAAATCTTTCATCAGTTTTTCAATTTCCAAAGAAGCCTTACGAGCACGAGTTCCAGCTGCTTTGTTACCGTTTTCGATTTGTGCATTTGCATCCTTGTTAAATTCAGCAACCAGCTGAGCTACTTTTTCAACTAATACTTTCATAATCCTTTTTATTACTTTGTTAATAATGTTTGGCAAAAATACATTCTTTCCCGAAATAATCGCAAAAAAACGATTTTTTTTTTGTTTAAAACCGGTAAAAACCAGCCAAAAATCAAACTTTTCTGTTTTTTATCTACTTTTGTAGGTATGAAACCGCTTACAGACAGGGACTATCTGGATCTATGGATTGCTCAGGGGGAGCACAGGCAACAGGATTTTAAGTTTGAGATCTCGGATGCCCGCAAACTGGCAAAGACTTTTTCGGCATTCTCCAATACACAGGGGGGCAGGTTGCTGATCGGTGTGAAAGACAATGGAAAGATCGCTGGGGTACGCTGCGAAGAAGAAGCATATATGCTGGAAGCAGCAGCTACGTTGTATTGTCGTCCCGCGGCGACCTATACCACACATACGCTGGTTGTGGATGGCAAACAAGTGTTGGTGGCACAGATCGATGAACAGGAAAAGAAACCCGTGTATGCATTGGACGCAGCGGGCAAGGCGCTGGCCTATGTACGGGTGGAAGATGAGAATATCCTGGCTTCTCCGGTGTTTCTGCGGGTATGGCAGCAAAGTGCCAATCCGGTAGGGGAGCTGGTGGAGTATACCGAGAAGGAAAAACTACTGCTGGAATTGCTCGACAGCCATCCGCTGATCTCCCTGAGCCAGTACCAACGCAAAGCTACTGTATCCAGGCGGGCAGCGGAGCATCTGCTGGCCAAGTTTATCCGGTTTGATATCGTAGAACCCGTGTTTCAGGATCACCGGTTTTATTTCCGGTTAAAATGAAGGGATTTACGCTTGTAGCCGCATAGCGGCTGGAAGGTATAGGTTGCTGATAAGTTTTACCCGGACAACTGTGCTTGATAGAGTTGCAGACCGTTCGGTTTATGTATTCATGTAATATCCATCGTAAATAGTAAATCGTCAACATTCCTTGGAGTTCATAATCAAATAATGGTCATGACCGCAGGGGGGTAATCGTAAATAATCTCTGTCTCTATGTTACATTCCATCATTGATCAACTCAACGATTATCTGTGGACCTATGTGCTGATCGGCCTGTTGCTGGGCTGTGCGGTATGGTTTACCTTCCGTACCCGTTTTGTACAGTTTCGCATGATCGGTGAGATGGTACGCCTTCTGGGCGATTCCACCGGCAAAGGAAAGAATGAGATCTCTTCTTTCCAGGCTTTTGCTGTTTCTATTGCCAGCCGGGTAGGCACAGGCAACCTGGCGGGAGTAGCCACTGCCATTGCCATCGGTGGTCCGGGCGCAGTGTTCTGGATGTGGCTGATCGCTTTGCTGGGTGCCGCGAGTGCTTTTGTCGAGTCGACCCTGGCACAGCTGTACAAACGTCGCGCGTCAGATTCTTTTCTGGGTGGACCTGCCTATTACATGGAGCGGGGGCTGAAACAGCGCTGGATGGGTGTACTGTTTGCCGTACTCATCTCCGTCACTTTCGGATTTGCATTCAACTCTGTGCAGAGCAATACGATCTGTGCGGCTTTCGACGGGGCTTTTAACTGGAATCCCGGGATAGTAGGGGGGATACTGGCAGTGGGTATCTTGCTGATCATCTTCGGCGGCATTCATCGGATCTCACGGGTCAGTAGTATCCTGGTACCTGTGATGGCCATTGGATACCTGTTGCTGGCACTGACGATCGTGGTGCTCAACATTCGTCATGTACCGGAAGTATTTTCGCTGATCATCAGTCATGCCTTCGGTTGGAAGCAGGGACTGGGTGGTGGCATCGGCGTTGCATTGATGCAAGGCATACGCCGTGGATTGTTTAGCAACGAGGCAGGGATGGGATCGGCTCCGAATGTGGCGGCTACGGCCTCGGTGAGTCATCCGGCCAAGCAGGGATTGATACAGGCACTCGGGGTTTTTACCGATACACTGGTGATCTGCAGTTGTACGGCATTTATCATCCTGTTTAGTGGCGTGGCGCTGGACGGTAGTCTCAATGGAATTCAGTTGACACAGGAGGCTCTGAATCTCGTGATTGGCAGTACGGGTGGGGTGATTGTAGCAGTGACACTTTTCTTCTTCGCCTTTAGCAGTATTCTGGGCAATTATTACTACGGTGAGGCCAATGTGCGTTTCATCACCGGACACAAAGGTGTATTGTATCTCTACCGTATCCTTGTGGCAGGTATGGTACTGTTTGGTGCCCTGGCCTCTCTGGAACTGGTCTGGAGCCTGGCGGATATTACCATGGGATTGATGGCACTTTGCAACCTGATCGCTATCCTTCTGCTGGGCAAGTATGCCTTTCGAGTGCTATGCGATTATCGCCGGCAGAAACAACAAGGCATCCGCAGCCCGGTATTTCGTAAAGAGAGCATGAAGGATATTGAACAGGATCTGGAAACATGGTGATGCTCAGCCCGCAGGGCTGAGCTATTTACGATTTACGGATTTACGCACCAACGGTCGACGAAGTCAATTACGATTGAAGTTACACTGTAATGTTAAAGCTATATATCTATAGCCTTGTGAGAATCATATATTCTGTAATTTACTAAATTCCGGATATTTCGGATCTATCGATCATACTGTCCCTTCAGACTTTATTGAGATAAACAACATGGAAACCAATAGGATGTAACTTCAATCGTAATTGACTTAAATAATCAACATTCCTTGGTGTTCATAATCAAATAATGGTCATGACCGCAGGGAGTAAATCGTAAATCCCTTCATCCTTCGTCTTCCGTGATGAATCCCTTCAGGTAGTCTATGAAGTCGGGCGACATGAAGTTGCCTTCATAATGCTGTCCGTTGACAAAGAAAGTAGGTGTACCTTCTACCCGGTGGTGAAGTCCCGATTCATAATCCTGCTCTACTTTGGTGCGGCATTTTTCATCACCGAAATCCTTCTGAAAACGAGCCATATCCAGTCCTACCTCTTCGGCATAACGCATCAGGGAATAGTCGTCCAGTGCCCTCTGATTCTCAAAAAGAGTCTCATGCATTTCCCAGAACCTGTCCTGCTCATTGGCAGCTTCAGCGGCCAGTGCGGCATGGTAGGCGTGTTCGTGAAGCTCAGTCAGCGGAAAGTTACGGAATACAAACTTCAGGTTATTACCCAGTTGTTTATGGATCTCTTTCACCATATAATAGGCTTTTCTACAAAATGGACACTGATAGTCGCCATATTCTATCAATACTACGGTGGAGTTGGGAGAACCGATCACATGATCTTTGTTGTTTACTTCCATAATCTGTTTGTTTTTGAATGTAACAATGGATTGTTTATTTTCTGAATAACAACACTTTCCCGGTTTTGTTTCTTTTTTCGGATACACCAGACCGTATGCCGATATACTCGGGTGGGATTATACCGGAAACACTTTTAGCTACCTTACCGATTATTGGATTTCCTTAAAACTTTTCCGGCAACCGCCAGGCTTTGTGGTTGTTGTACAAGTATATAGTTATTTAATTTATCAGATTTCCAACTATTGAAATAAGAATCAACTTATGAAGAAAAAGAAGTATCTCCTGGCCGTCACTTCTCTGATGATGTGTGTCATGATTTTGTGTCTGGGTAGCTGCCGCACTATTCCCAAAGG
>DALZBD010000346.1:0-4789 GCA_031977515.1 Bacteroides sp.
CAATTTGCACAGCGTTTAGTGCCGCTCCTTTTTTGATCTGATCGCTTACTGTCCAGAAGGTAAGGCCGTTTTCATTGGTCAGGTCTTTACGGATACGACCTACGTATACCGGATCTTTGCCTGCCAGGAAGAGTGGCATCGGATATTCTTTATTTGCAGTGTCATCCATCAGCACAATGCCTTCTGCGTTGGCAAAAGCTTCTCGTACTTCTTCTATAGAGATCGGACGTTCAGTCTCTACCCATATACTTTCCGAGTGAGCTCTCAACGCAGGTACACGTACGCAGGTAGCACTGACTTTTATATCGGAGTGCATGATCTTCTGAGTCTCGTTGTACATCTTCATTTCTTCTTTGGTGTATCCGTTTTCGGTGAATACATCCACCTGAGGGATCAGGTTGAAAGCCAATTGATAGGCAAACTTCTCTACTGTCACAGGCTCACCGGCCAGGACTTGGCGGTATTGTTCGTACAACTCGTCCATAGCGGCAGCACCAGCTCCGCTGGCTGCCTGATACGTAGAAACGTGTACGGTCTTTATGTGAGAAAGTTGTTCGATTGCTTTCAGGGCAACCACCATCTGGATGGTGGTGCAGTTAGGATTGGCAATGATACCCCGTGGGCGATCTTTGGCATCCGCGGCATTTACTTCAGGAACCACCAATGGCACATCGTTGTCCATGCGGTAGGCACTGGAATTATCGATCATCACTGCTCCGTATTTGGTGATGGTGTCGGCATACTCTTTGGATGTTCCTGCTCCGGCAGAGGTAAATGCGATATTTACGTCTTTAAAGTCATCGTTGTGTTGCAGTAATTTGACTTCGAGTTCTTTACCGCGGAATGTATATGTTGTACCGGCACTGCGTTTGGAACCAAACAATACCAGTTCATCCAACGGGAAATTTCTCTCATCAAGCACACGCAGGAACTCCTGTCCTACGGCTCCGCTCGCACCAACAATAGCTACTTTCATCTTTTCTTTTGTTTTTAGTGAATTTTCTTTTTAAATCCTTCTTTGTCTGAGGGCTAATTAACCGGCTACAAAATTAAAACAATTTGTTTGATAATAAACTATGGCTGAGGAGAAATGTTCAGTACTCTTAATGGAGTGCTACCGGAATGAAAAAGTGTGTAGTCTGGTGTTTCCCGACATGTGCATGTCGGATAGGCTGACATGCACACCTCAGTATGCCTGACATGCACATGTGGGTATATCCGACATCCGCATCTGGGGAACCTCTTTTTTACGAGAATACAGATAGGAGTGGATAAGTAGAGGGATGATGGAAGCTATATAATATACAATAAGGTGTATTCCAGGTGGTTTTTGTGGAATACACCTTATTATATATTATATACCATACGTTATTAGTAAGTAAAGCTACTTCCACCCAGAAACTCACGCAGCAAAGATGTGGGGGGTATTTCTTTATCCTGAACGGGAGAAAAGAATTTGATGAATTTCAGCAACCGGTATGCTTCACTGTATTCGGGACAATTTCGGGGCACACTGGTGAGGATAGGTTCTGCATAGTGTCTCAATACAGCGAATTCGAACAGCAATGCTGAGTTGAACATCACATCTGCATTCTCCTGATAGGGGAAGATCCATTTGTCTTCGCCTGCACGTACACTTTGCCAACGCGAAATGGTATCCTGTGCAGAATATCCTCTGTATTTGAAGTCACGTATGATGCGACGCAGCAGGCGGTTGTCGGTTGTCGGTATCCAGTTGTGATCATCGAGTGACATGGTGGTAAGTGCCGAAACGTAGATCATGAACTTTTTACTGTTGCTGATTTTTGCAGTCAGGTCCGGATTGAGCGCATGGATACCTTCCAGGATGAGTATCGAGTTTTCATCCAGTTTCAGCCTGTCTCCTTTGTATTCCCTTGTACCTGTCGTGAAATTGAAGCGGGGAAGTTCTATTTCTTCTCCCTGCAGGAGATATGACAGATGCTGGTTGAACAGCTCCAGATCGAGTGCGTATAAAGATTCATAATCGTAATCTCCGTTTTCATCCCGGGGTGTCATTTCGCGATCAACGAAATAGTTGTCCAGAGAGATAGAGTAGGGACGTATACCATTTGTCATGAGCTGTATGGACAGTCTTTTGCTGAAAGTTGTTTTCCCTGAAGAGGAGGGACCGGCTATCAGTACGAGACGTACTCTGTTGCCATTCTGGCAACGGTCGTGGATCGTATCTGCAATCTGGGCGATCTTCTTTTCCTGCAAGGCTTCTGCTACTTTAATGAGGTTGGTAGCTTCTCCCAACTGGCAGGCGATATTGAAATCACCGACAGTATTCACTCCGAGGATGTAATTCCACCTCACGTATTCTTTGAATACATCCAGCATTTTCTTTTGTTCTACTACCTCTTCCAATACTGTTGGGTCTTGTTTGTTGGGAATACGAAGCAACACTCCGTCGTGGTATTTTACCAGATCAAAGAGATAGAGAAAGCCGGTGCTGGGGAGCAGGTTGCCGTAGTAATAATCGACTGTCTGGTCGAGACTATAGAAATAGGTATATAAAGAACCGGAAGTTTCCAGTAGTTTTACCTTGTCCTTCATTCCTTGTTCATTGAAGATACGTATAGCATCTTCCGTATGACATTCGGTGCGCAGATAAGGAATATTAGCTTCAATGATCTCCTGCATCCGTTCTTTGATGACATCCACATCTTCCGGAGTGAGGGGCCTTCCTATCCGTATGTTGCAGAAGTATCCTTTGGAGACAGGATGTTCTACATACAGTTTGCTGTCCGGAAACAGGTCGCTTACTGCTTTATAAAGAACAAAGCACAGAGAACGTACATAGGTGCGCATACCCGAAGAATCTCTGACGTCAAGAAATTCAACATCTTTGTTCCTGTATACCCGAAAATCGAGCCCTTCGGAGCGGTTATTTACTTTGGCACTGACAACAGGATAAGGAAAATCCAGTTCGAATCCACGATAAATTTCTAAAAGTGAACTCCCCATGGGAAATTCTTTATAAATATTATTATTTTTGCAATAAATTTGTAGCGTCTCTGTCATAAGTCTTTTTTTGAAGGTGAATGATGGGACTAAAAATAGATTATTGTTGCATAATAGACAAAAAAACACCAATATAAGTAAAGATGCAATATTCTTTTTATGATTTTTTAAAGCTCATCGGATCTTTAGGGCTTTTCCTTTATGGGATGAAGATCATGAGCGAAGGATTACAAAAAGCGGCGGGAGACCGTTTGCGAAGTATCCTCACGGCAATGACTACAAACAGGGTGACAGGAGTATTGACAGGAGTGGCAATTACGGCTCTCATCCAGTCTTCCTCGGCAACCACAGTGATGGTCGTAAGTTTTGTGAATGCCGGATTAATGACTCTGACCGAATCCATCGGTGTGATTATGGGGGCCAATATCGGTACGACAGTCACAGCATGGATTATCTCTATTTTTGGCTTTAAGGTTGATATGGCTGCTTTTGCGCTTCCCTTACTTGCTATCGCCCTTCCCCTTATATTCTCAAAGAAAAGTAATCGAAAATCTATAGGTGAGTTCATCTTCGGGTTTTCGTTTCTTTTTATGGGGCTGGCTTATCTGAAAGCCAATGCTCCCGATCTGGGAGAGAATCCCGATATGCTTGCTTTTGTGCAGAACTATACGGATATGGGCTTTATTTCCATTCTTCTTTTCCTGCTGATCGGAACAGTGCTGACTATGATCGTACAGGCTTCAGCTGCAACGATGGCTATTACACTGATCATGTGTGCCAATGGCTGGATCAGTCTGGAACTGGGGGCGGCTTTGGTGCTGGGGGAGAATATTGGTACTACGATCACAGCCAATCTGGCGGCATTGACGGGTAACTCCCAGGCTCGCAGAGCGGCATTGGCCCATTTGGTCTTCAATGTGTTCGGAGTGATCTGGGTACTTATTGTTTTCCGTCCGTTTATGGGTGCTGTCAACTGGGTGGTAGACTTTTTCTTCCATCCGGGTTCTCCGGAGGTGGAGATATCGTATAAACTCTCTGCTTTCCATTCTATGTTCAATATCCTCAATGTATGTCTGTTGATCTGGATGGTAAAATTGATCGAACGTACAGTGTGCTTGATCATCAAGCCGAAAGAAGAGGACGAGGAGTCTCGTCTGCGGTACATTAGCGGAGGTATGCTCTCTACAGCTGAACTTTCCATTTTACAGGCACAAAAAGAGATCCATCTTTTCTCTGAACGTGTTTTCCGTATGTTTAGTATGGTGCAGGAACTTCTTCATGTGGAGAAAGACGACGATTTCAATAAACTCTTCAGTCGTATAGAGAAGTATGAAAGTATCAGTGACAATATGGAGATTGAGATTGCTAATTACCTGAATCAGGTTTCCGAGGGGCGGTTGAGTTCTGAAAGTAAGTTGCAGATTCGTGCCATGTTGCGTGTGGTGACTGAAATAGAGAGTATCGGTGACAGTTGTTACAACCTGGCCCGTACCATCAACCGTAGAAGACAAACCAATCAGGACTTTACAGAAAAGCAATACGAACATATTCATTTCATGATGCAACTGGTGAACCAGGCATTGGAACAAATGACTGTGGATATAGCAAAGGCTGAAAATCAGCTGATCGATGTGAATAAATCATTCAACATAGAGAATGAGATCAATAACTACCGCAATCAACTGAAAAACCAGAATATCCTTGATGTGAACAACAAAGAATATGACTACCAGATGGGAGTCTATTATATGGATATTATCGCAGAGTGTGAAAAGCTGGGCGACTATGTGGTGAATGTCGTGGA